>DASWRM010000021.1 GCA_036403155.1 Gaiellales bacterium
CCTGTGGATCGATGTACAGCCGCGTGTCGTCTTGAACATCGACGTCCACGAAGTCCAGCTGAGGCTGGGTCAGGCCGAGACCGTAATGCTCGGAGATGCGCATGACCGCGAAGGATAGAAGCGGTGGGCGCTAGCGGCTTCTGGCGCGAGCGCCCGCTCGAGCCGGAAACGCGGATCGTCTGCATCGGGGACGGGCTCGGCCCGTCGATTCACTCGCCGTCCGGCTGAGCCACACCCTGCGGCGTCGGGTTCTAGTCGCAGAAGTCGGCGATGATGCCGTCGAGGGCGGACACGCAGCGGTCGAGCTGATCGAGGTCGACCCACTCCACCGCGGCGTGGGCGCCTTCCCCGCCGGGGCCGAAGATGACGGTGGGAATGCCGGCAGCGGAGAAGATGGCGCTGTCGGCCCAGCCGATGCCGCCGGTAACGGGCGTCTCTTGGCCGAGCGCTCGGCGAGCAGCCGTCACGATCGGAGCGTGCGCGGCAATCTCGAACGGCTCGCGTACGAGCGCGGTGTGCAGCGTGGCGTCGGCGTCGCCGAGGAGGGCGGCTAGCTCCGCTTCGACGCTCTCGATCGTCTCGCCGGGGAGCGTGCGCCGCTCGAGTTGGAGGCGGCACGACTCGGGATAGGTCGAGAGCTCGCGGCCGCCGTCGATGATGGACGCGTGGATCGAGCCCGGGCCGAGCAGCGGATGGCCCGGGCGCCCGTTCAGCTCGGCGGCGAAGTGGTCGAGCTCGACCAGGATTGGGCCCATGCGAGCAATGGCATCGATGCCGTCCTCCGGCCGCGACCCGTGTGCGGCGCGGCCGCGGACGACGATCTCGTGCCAGGTGAAGCCCTTGTGCGCGATCGCGATGGTGATCTCGGCGCCGGTGGGCTCGGTGACGATCGCGGCGTCGGCCCGCACCGACTCGGCGACAGCCTGGGCGCCGACCGAGGCGAACTCCTCGTCGCAGACGGCGGCAATGATGACGTCGCCCGCAACGCCCCGCTCGGCGACGTTGGTGGCAGCCACCATGATGGCGGCCAGGCCGGCCTTCATGTCGTACGCACCGCGGCCGTAGAGGCGGTTTCCCTCGACCCGCGGCGAGAAGGGGTCGGCCATTCCGTCGACCCCAACGACATCCATGTGAGCGTACAGGAGCAGCGAGCGGCCGCCGCCCTTCCCCCGCGCCCGCGCGACGACGTTGGGCCGGCCAGGCTCGACGTCGGCAATGTCGACCTCGAGGCCGCGCTCGGACAGCCAGCCACCGACGAACCGAGCGATCTCGCCCTCACCCGCGCCGCCCGGAACGAGGCTGGGATTGATCGAGTCGATGGCGACGAGGTCAGCCAATAGCGCTCGGGCATCCTCCACGCGATCATCCTACCGACCGGGCTTCGGTCGTGGAATGAGCGAATCGCGCACAACCGAGGCGAGGATAGGCGTCGAACACCATCCGGTCCAACGTGCGACCGGCGTGACGGGACTGTGACGTCTAGCTCGCGTTCGGGCGGCGTAGTGTGGTCTTCACGCCCTTACCGCCCCCGCGGCGTTTCGCCCTCTCTATCTACTCTCCCCGGGCCGGTTTGACGGTTATAGGGATTGCGCGAACTCGGACAGTGGGATTATTCGCGCCGACAGACTGAGCGTTCTCCTGTGTGGCGGGGGTCGCTCGGACGAGCCCGATGTCCTTGGTCATTCATGACCCGTCCGCGATATGAAGACGCGGTGGTCTCGGTCAAGCGCATCCAAGGCGGCGTCGTCGGGAAAGTCCTCATCTGCCTCGTGTAGCGTCCAGAGCGCGTGGAAGCTTCAATCGTGAACGACCCGATCGAGTTCGGGGAACGCGCCATTGCCCTGCTTGACCGGGCCGCCGTCTCCACGAGCTTGAAGTACGCCCTGCTCCTCGGGCTGATCGAGTTGGCGCACGAAAGAACGGATTCCCGCGGAGAACCGCCGGACATCGTCACAACCCGCGAGATAGCCATGAAGGTCGCAGAGTTGTACTGGCCTCAAACGCGAGCGTTCACCGCCTCGCATACGGGGCAGTCCGCCGTGCTGAAACAGAGCGGCACAGGCCAACTGGCGGTCGTGAGGCAGCTTGGCGAGCTCCGCAACCTGCCAAGCATCAAGCCGACCACCACTCTTACGAGGGCGGCCGCGCTCCATCCGATCCACGCTGAACGCGTGCTTCGACGAGTCGAGTGGTCACTGATCGTCGACCCCCTCCCTCGACTCCAGCACGTGGGTACGGATGCGCCGTTCATCTACAGCGTTGACTGGACATCCACCGAGCCCGGGTCATCCAAGAACCTGCCCCGCGCCGTCGTGTTCCTGCCCGGAGCTGGCCGGCATCTGCAGCGGTTGACTGCCCTGCTCCGACCATTGCTCGAACGCCGATGGGCGGATTACGTCGCCGCCCGGAACTCTGCACTTCTGGACTACGGCCGTCTCGATTCCCACCTATTCGGTCAGATCCGACGTCCGACCGGTAAGTTGATGACCGGTCTCCGCGATCTTCAACGCGGAAGTTGCTTCTACTGCCGTACGCCGCTCAGCGGGGCGACGGCAATCGACCACTTCATCCCGTGGTCACTCCACTTCGACGATGGCGCGTTCAACCTCATCGCTACCCACGCCCGCTGCAATGGCTCCAAGGCCGACCACCTACCGGCCGCAGTCCACGTTGAACGATGGGTGCGACGCTTCGCCGGTTCCGAACGCGTCGGAATTGAACAGTTGACGAAAGCAACCACCTGGGAGACGAATCCAGCAAGAACACTCAGCATCGCTCGTAGCGTCTACGCGCCGCTACAACCAGACTCCCGCCTCTGGATCCATGGAGACAGCTTCGAGGCCGCCGATGCCAAGACGATTCTCCAACTGCTCGCAGCAGCGCCAGCGATCACAGAGGACGACACGAACGAGTAGGCAAGAGATGCATCCGCCCACGCAGCTGCCCGTTCAGAGGTTCAGTAGACCGGGTGCGCGCGCTCTCTATTTCGGGCTGCCGCTAGCCTGTGGTTCAGGGGCTGGACGGGCCATGCGGACCGCATGACCGAGCGCTCGGCCGCTCAAGTCTTCCGAACATCCACCGCAGGGGTGTCAACCTCGCAATCCGAGCGGATGTGGAGGAGATCCTAGAAGCACTGGGCATCGAGAAGCCGTGGGGCCAGATCACGGCAATGGCCGGTCGCGCGGGATTTGGGTCACTGCCACTCGAGGGTGCGTTCAAAGACGCAGCAACTGAACGGCACACTGCGGCACACCAAGCGGCAGCGGGTGTGGAGGTTCCTGATCTGGTGGATCACCTCCGAAACATCAGGGCGATTGCGCTCGGGTTCGACGTACTTGCAAGTAGAGGCGGCCAACGGCTGCTGGAGGGGGACATGCGGGTAGCGCACGGTACGGGCGCAATCCGCGCGAGCCACTTAGAATTACGGTTCGTGTCGGCCGTCGGCTCCAAGTGGGTCGACAAGAGCGAACGAGCAGTGAGAGCCCGCCGGCGACACGACTCAAAGGAGCAAGCGATACTAGAAGCCATGAGCATCGCCCGGGCGAGCCGTAATCCGGTCGTCTGCCTAGGGTCGGACGGTCGCGCCATTCAGTGGTTCACGACAGATCTAGAGTGGATCCTCTACACCCGGCACCCGAGGGACACTGGATGCGATGAGTGAAGCCCCGTTGGCGGTGGGGCGCCGCGTCATAGTCACTGGGCTGGCCGGGTCCGGGAAGAGCACGTTCGCGCTCGCGCTGGCTGCCAAGACCGGCTTGCCGGTCATTCATCTCGACCTCCACTTCTGGAAGCCCGGCTGGGTTGCACCCTCGGAGACCGAGTGGCGCGAGAAGCAACGTGGCGTTCTCGCCGGTGACGCGTGGATCGCGGACGGCAACTACGACGAGACGCTCGATCTCAGACTCGAACGCGCGGACACCGTTGTGGTTCTCGACATGCCTTGGTGGCTTTGCGCAGGACGCGCATTCCGGCGCGGCTTCCGAATGCCGGATGAGTTGCCCGAAGGATGCATCTATTCGCGCCGGCTGCGGCTACGCGATGAGTGGCGTTTGGCCATGCGCATCTGGCGGAAACGCCGGTCAGAACCGGACGGCGAACGCGAGATCGTCTCGCGGCACGGGCAGCATGCGGCCGTTTATGTGCTCCGCTCCAAGCGGGCGACCAGGGAGTTTCTCGACGGTCTTGACGCCGGGCATTTGAAGGCTGTGAGACCCGGGCTCTGACCGGAATGCTCGCACATGCTCTTGGCGGCCGTTCGCCCGATGCGGTGCGGGTCTGCCGTAAGGAGTCACACTGTCCGACTTCGCGCGACCCCTATAACCCCGGGCCGGTTTGACGCCGTCCGATCGCTCTGGCACACTATGACTCCGAACACACGTTCGGACAAAGGAGTCGGTTGTGGAGCTATCACCAAGACAGCGCGAGATCCTCGAATTCGTCAACAGCCACGTCGATGCGAACGGCTATCCGCCGACGGTGCGCGAGATCGGGCAGGCCGTCGGCCTGACCTCGCCCTCGACGGTGCACGCGCACCTCGCGCGGCTCGAGAGCTCCGGCCTGATCCGCCGTGACCGCACCAAGCCGCGTGCGCTCGAGGTGATCGAGGGCGGCCGTGGTCGCGACCGTGCCGCCGTGCAGGTCGACCTTCCCAGCCGTACCACCATGCTTCCGCTCGTCGGCGATGTCGCCGCGGGCGCGGGACTCATCGCCGAGGAGCGCGTCGAGGACATGGTCGCGATCCCCGACCAGCTCTGTGCGGACGCCGACTTCCTGCTCACGATCAACGGCGACAGCATGATCAACGCCGGCATCCTCGACGGCGACCTCGTCGTCGTCCGCAAGCAGGACGACGCCCGCAACGGGGAGATCGTGGTTGCCCTGATGGGCGACGAGGACGCGACCGTGAAGCGGTTCTTCCGAGAGTCGGGCCGCGTGCGCCTGCAGCCCGAGAACGACGACATGGAGCCGATGTTCCCCGAGCAGGTCCGGATCCTGGGCGTTGTCAAGGCGGTGCTCCGGAGGCTATGAGCCCGGTCCGGACAGTCGACGACGCCTTCGGGCCGACGCTCGACGAGGTGATCGTGGCCGCGCTCAGGCGGGCCGCTCGCCCCGCCCGCTCGGCGATCTGTCCGGTATGCGAAGGAACGATGCGGCGGCTCGGCGACGCGGCCGGCGGGATGCCGCCGAGCGACCCGCTGGTGTGCGGTGAGTGCGGCAGCACGATCGAGGACGCTCAGCCGGCTCACTCCCAGCTCCGCCTGGTCGCCTGACCGGCGCCGGCGGCATCCCGCCGCCTGCCACAATGTGGCGGTGAGAACGCGGCGCGAGTTCCTCGCCTCGGCGAGCCTGCTGCTGGCCGGTGCTGGATGCCTTGGCCGTGGCGGCTCCAGCGTCGAGACATTCGGCGCCGGATTCGTCTCCCACGACCAGAAGCTCGAGAAGCGCCTCCACCTGGTCGCGGCCGGCAACGAGGTACCCGCCTTCGCCGTGTCCGAGTACCAGGGGCGCACCGGCGTCCAGGTCGACACCGAGTCCACGGGCTCGGACGAGGCGCTGCTGCTGCGGCTTGCCGCCGGTGGCTACGGAGACTTCGACATCATCATGGTCGGCGCCGACTCACTCGGCTACCTCGTCCAATCCGGGCAGGTCGAACCCATCGCGCGCAGCCTCGTCCCCGGGCTGTCGCTCCTGCAACCGCCCTTCGACGACTCGCCGGACGACGGCGGCCTCCGCCACGATGTGCCCGCCTGGTATGAGACGGTCGGCGTGGCCGCCCAGACCGACGCGCCGCTCGCAGCCGACAGCTGGGTCGCCTTCTTCGGCCTTGCCGAACAGGAGCCCGGCCGCGTCGTGGTGCCCGACGACCCCAACCAGGTGATCGGTGCGACGCTCGTCTCGCTCGGCCACGCCTGGGACAGCGACTCGAGCGGTGACCTCGACGACGCGGGCGCCCGCCTGCAGGAGGTGTTCGCCGGCCTGCGCGTGCTGGGACGCCGCGCGCCGTCGTCGGTCGCCCCCGGACACCGGCCGCTCGCCGCGATCGCCAACTCCCAGGACTATCGGGTCCCGCCCGGCGGCGTTCGCTTCTTCCTCCCGGAAGAGGGCACGGCGCTGACCGTGCGAAGCTACTGCATTCCCGTCTATGCACCCCATCCGGTCGCCGCACATGCCTGGCTTCAGAACTGGTTGCAGCCGGTCGTCGAGGCCGGGTCGATGTCCGAGCTGCACGTCTCGGTGCCGCTCGCCCAGGCCCGGACGCTCGCCGACCCCGCACTCGGCGCCAACCAGGCGATCTGCCCGCCCCTGGCTGCGCTGGCCGCGTCGGTCCAGCCGGTCATCTCCGCTGACGGCGCGGCCGCCCGCGAGCAGATCTGGTCGGAGCTGACGGCATGACCGGGCCATTGGCCTGGCTGCTGCTCTCCGCGCTCGCGCTGCTCGCGCCGCCCGCCGCGCACGGCCCCGCCCAGTGGAAGGGCAGGCCGCTGGCCGTCGTCACGTCGCCGTCTCAGCCCACCGAGGGCACGCCCGTCCGCGTCGTCGTCGCGCTGCTTCCCCGTGCGGCGCGCGACGTCGTCGTCTCGGGCGGTGGTCATCACGCGGCTGCCCGTCCTGCGGGCGAGGGACTTCGGCGCGCGACCCTGCTGACCCCGGCTGCCGGGCCGCTCACCCTGACCGTGCGCTTCGCCGTGCACGGCCGGCGGTTCACGGCGCCCGGCGGCGTCATCTTCGTGGTTCCCGATACGAGCGTCGACTAGACTGGCAGAGCCGGTCAGGCAGCCGCGGCGCCTCGTGCGTCGAGGAAAGTCGGGACACCACAGGGCAAGGGTGCCGGGTAACGCCCGGACGGGGAAACCCGCTGGATAGCGCAACAGAGAGGAGACCGCCCCGGCGTCACACGTGAACGCCGGGGTAAGGGTGAAACGGTGGTGTAAGAGACCACCAGCGCCTCCGGTAACGGAGGCGGCTAGGCAAGCCCCACTCGGTGCAACGCCAATCGGAGCGATGACGCGGCCCGCCGAGCTCCAGGTAGGCGGCAATGAGCCGGATGGAGACAGCCGGCCCAGATGGATGGCTGCCCGCGACAGAATCCCGCTTACAGACCGGCTACAGGAAGGCCCCGCTTCGGTGGGGTCTTCCCATGTCGGACATGCGCGCTACCCCCGGGTGCACGCCAGCTGGCCGGCTGTGGCGAGGAGTAGAGTCGGCGCATGTCCGTTCCCGCCGATGTGCTGCTCGACTCCGCCGTCCGCCAGGCCGAGCGAGTCCGCGCCGGCGAGATCTCCGCGGTCGAGCTGGTCGAGGCGTCGCTCCGGGAGATCGAGCGTCGAAACGGTGAGATCAACGCCTTCGTCCACATCTGTGCCGAACGTGCTCTCGACGAGGCCGACGCGATACGGCCGGGTGACCCGCGTCCGCTCTGCGGTGTGCCGATCGGCATCAAGGACCTGCTCTCGGCGACCGCGGGGCTTCCCACGAGCGAGGGGAGCGCCGCCTTCGGCGATTGGGTCGCCGAGCACGACAGCGCGCACGTCCGCCGGCTGCGGGAGGCGGGCGCGATCATCGTCGGCAAGACCAACACGCCGGAGCTGGGGTTGCGGCCCGTCACCGAGAACGCCCGATTCGGCGCGACGCGCAATCCGCGCAATCCCGCGCTCTCGCCGGGCGGCTCATCCGGAGGCAGCGCTGCGGCGGTCGCCTCCGGCATGGTGGCGCTCGCCGATGCGAGCGATCTCGGCGGATCGATCCGCATCCCGGCTGCGTGCTGCGGGCTTGTCGGCCTCAAGCCGAGCACCGGCCGTGTCTCGATCGGACCGGACTACGGCGACGTCGCGGGCGGCATGCCTCTCGATGCCGTCCTCTCGCGCACGGTGCTCGACACCGCCACGGCGCTCGACGTCATGGCCGGCTACGAGCCGGGTGATCGCCACACCGCTCCGCCGGCCGCCACGTCGTTCGCCGCTGCCGCCCGCCGCGATCCGGGCCGGACCCGCATCAGGCTCTGCACCACCGCGCCGCACGGGATCCCGGTCGACGACGAGCCGCGTGCTGCGGCGAACCAGGCTGCCGAGGCGTTGCGAGCGCTGGGACACGATGTGAGCGAGGGCGAGCCGCCGTGGGAGGATGGATTCGCACGGGCGTGGGGGACGTACATGACGGGGGCGGCCCAACACCTTCTCCGCGCGGTGGAGCGAATCCACGGACAGCCGGCCGATGTCGAGCGGCTGGAGCCTGCCACCCGCGAGTGGCTGGTCGACGCAACCCCCGTCCCGCTGGTCGACTACCTCGAGGCGGCCGAGCAGCTGTGGGCCTTCGGCCGGAGGATGCTGACCGACTGGGGCCTCAATGACCTCCTGCTGACGCCGACCCTGACTCGGCTGCCTGCTCCGGTCGGCGGGATCCGCTCGAAGGCGGGGGTGACCGACGACGCCAGTCGGTTCAGCGCGTTCGTGCGCATCTGGAATGCCACCGGCCAGCCGGCGATCAGCCTGCCGTTCGCGGCGACGGACGACGGCACGCCCGTCGGCGTGCAGCTCGTCGCGGCGCCCGGCCGAGAGGATCTCCTGCTCGGCGTCGCCGCGCAGCTGGAGGCGGGCCGAAGCTGGGACGCCCCGGCGCTCGGCGTTGCGACCGTTTCAGATCCCGGGTAGCGCGTCGATGCTCTCGGCGTTGCGGGTGGCGACGTACTCCTCGAGCGCCGCGACCCCGCCGCGGCTGAGCCGGTTCTGCACCCACGCCTCCCGCTGCGGCCTGCGTCCGCCGTAGCTCATCAGCGGCACGTCGAATCCGCACGAGTCCGAGACGCGCTCGACCGCCACACGCACGAGCGAGCGGGTGCCCGGCTGCGAGCCGGGGATCGCCGTCCGGTCGAACCGCGGCAGCAGCGCCTCGTACTCGGGCGTCGCCGACCCGAGCGCCTCCGCGTGGCCGTGCAGTCGCACGATCTTCGGCGGCCCGTCGAACGCGCAGAACATGATGCAGATGCGGCCGTTCTGCCGGACGTGCGCGACCGTCTCGATCCCGCTGCCGATCAGGTCGAGGTAGGCGACGGTGTGCGGGTCGAGCACGAGGAAGCTCTCCATCGGCGCCTTCGGCGAGACGTTGACATGTCCGCCGCTGTCCGGCGCCGTGGCGACGAAGAACATGGGCTGCTTCGCGATCCAGCGCTCGAGCGTCTCGTCGATGCCTTCGTAGACCTTGCCCATCGATGGAGCCTAGCCATCCCGCCCCTTAAAGCCCGACGCCAGGCCTGAGAGGACGGAATGCGAGGGCCTGGCGTCGGGTTTGGGGGATTGGGGAGGCACAGCCTGCAATGTTCCCCAGGCCCCCGTCAAGGCGTGGGTGGGATTTCCCCAGCCAGAAGGCCGCTTCGAGCGGGAATTGCGTGGAGTTGTCCACACGCTTTCCACCGGTCCGGCGGGACGCTGTGGACGGGCTGTGGAGAACTATTCGGCGATCAGCTCTGCGCACAGCGCGTCGGTCAGCACCTGCGCGGCGGCGACGCAGTCGCTCTCAGAGGCCGACTCGGCCGGCGTGTGGCTCGCGCCGGTCGGGTTGCGCACGAACAGCATCGCCGCCGGCCGCACCGGCGCCAGGATGCCCGCGTCGTGGCCCGCGTAGGACGGCAGGTCGCCCGCCGCGACGCCGCGCGCGCTCGCCGCGTCGGTCAGCCGGCCCCGCAGTCCCGCGTCGAACGTGGCGCCCTCGTTCGCCGACTCCCGGCCGAAGGTGGCCTCGGGAAACCTGTCCCGAAGCTCCGCCACCATCTCCTCGACGGTCTGCAGCTCGAGTGCCCGCACGTCGAGCGAGGCCGCGACATGTCCCGGGATGGAGTTGGTCGAGCCGGGGGCAATCTCCATCCGGCCGACCGTCCCCACGGCGCCGGGGCGTGCCCTGGCCACCTCGTCCACGGCGAGCACGAACCGCGCCGCGGGCAGCAGCGCGTCGCGGCGGCCGGCCATGGCGGTCGTCCCGGCATGGTTCGCCTCGCCCTCGAACTCCACCCGCCAGCGCTGCCGCGGCGCCAGCACGTCGGCGATTCCGACAACGAGGTCCCGGTCGACCAGCGCACGGCCCTGCTCGACGTGCACCTCGAAGAAGCATCGCACGCGGTCGAGCTGGCTTCGGCTCGAGGCCAGCGAGTCGCGCGTCACGCCGTAGATGGCCGGCGCGTCGCCCATCACCTCGAGCACGTGGTCGATTTCCAGCCGCCCCGTGATGGCAAGGCTGGCGAACGTCGGCGTCCGGAACCGCGCGCCCTCCTCGTCCACGAACGCGACCACCGCCAGCGGGTGCCTGCGTCCGACGCCTGCTTCGAGCACCGCGGCCGCCGCCTCGAGCGCCGCCACGACGCCGAGCGCGCCGTCGTAGGCGCCGCCGTCCGGCTGGGTGTCCAGGTGCGACCCCGCGCACACCCAGGGGCCGCGCTCGGCATCCTCGGTCACCGCCCACAGGGTGCCGGCGCCGTCCTGCCGCACCTCCAGGCCGATCGACGTCGCCGTGCGCGAGAACCAGGCTCGTGCCTCGGCCTCGAGCGGGCTCCATGCGAGGCGGTTCCACCCGGTATCGGTGTGGCCGATCGCGGCCAGCTCGCCAAACCACGACACGAACCGTTCTCGGGATACGTCGGGCATCGGTCTGGGAGGATACGTCCAATGCCCGAGCCGACGCTTCGCCTTCCCGGGTTCGTCAACGCCCATAGCCATGCCTTCCAGCGGATGCTCCGGGGCCGGGTCGAGCACGTCGACCCGGATCACCCGCACGACGATTTCTGGACGTGGCGCGAGGCGATGTACCGGGCCGCCAACGCGATCGATCCCGACGGCGCCTACGACGTCGCGCTCATGCTGTACCGCGAGATGGTCGCAGCCGGATACACGGCGGTCGGGGAGTTCCACTATCCGCACCACCAGCCCGGTGGCGAGCCGTACCCGGATCCCAATGCGATGGCCAAGGCGACGGCCGCCGCCGCCCGCGACGCCGGCATCGAGATCGTGATGCTGATGACCGCGTATGCCCGGGCGGGCGCCGGGCTCCCGCCCACCGAGGGTCAGCGCAGGTTCTGCGACGCGACGGTCGGCGACTACCTGCGGCGGGTGGAGGCGCTCGCGGGCGAGATGCCGGTCGGTCTCGCCCCCCACAGCGTGCGCGCCGTCCCGCGCGACTGGCTGGAGGAGATCGCGGCGTTCGCGTCGGCGAGCGAGATGGTCGTGCACATCCACGCGAACGAGCAGCGGCGCGAGATCGAGGAGTCGATGGACGAGCACGGCATGCGGCCGATCGAGCTGCTCGCAGACATCGGCCTGCTTGGCCCGCGGACGACCGTGATCCACGCCACGCACGTCTCCGACGCGGAGCTCGACCTGCTCGCCTCGTCCGGTGCCACCGTGTGTGCATGCCCAACGACCGAGGCGAACCTCGGCGACGGCTTCCTGCCCGCGCTGGAGCTCATGGAGCTGCGGGTACCGGTGTGCATCGGCACCGATTCGAACACGATCATCGATCCACTCGCCGAGCTGCGCGAGATCGAGCACTGCGCGCGCCGGCTGGTCGAGCGGCGAAACGTGCTCGTGCCGCCGGGAGACGACGGGCCGACCGCCCACCTGCTCGAGATCGGCGGGCGAAACGGCGCACGGGCGCTCGGCCTCGGCGATGCTCCGGGAGAGGTCGAGATCGACCTGTCGCACCCCCTGCTGGCAGGGGTGGCGTCCGAAGACGTGCCCGCCGCGCTGATCTTCGGCGGCGCCTCGGCCGCGCTTCGCCCAGTACCGAAAGGATGACCTGCATGGATTTCACGCTCAGCCCCGAGTTGAAGGAGCTGCGGTCCCGCGTGCGGACGCTCGTCGACGACGTGCTGCAGCCGCTCGAGCTCGAGGCCGAGCAGAACCATGGCCGCCTGTCGGCCGAGGTGCACGCGAAGGTCAAGCAGGCGGTGCTCGAGTCCGGCCTGAACGCGGCGAACATCCCGACGGAGTACGGCGGCGGCGGGCTTGACCTCACCCACCAGATCGTCATGCACGAGCAGCTGGGCAGGCTGACGAACTGCCTGTGGGTGCTGGTATGGAGCCCGTCGAATGTGCTCGTCCACGGCACGCCCGCCCAGATCGAGCGCTACCTGCTGCCGGACGTGCGCGGTGACCACCGCCACGCCTACGCGATCACGGAGGAGGACGCCGGGTCGGACGCCCGCGGCATCCGCGCCGAGGCCGTCCGCGACGGCGACGTGTACCGGCTCTCCGGGAAGAAGTGGTTCGTCACCGACGGCGACATCGCGAGCTACTTCCTGGTGCTGGCATGGGCGGTCGACGGCCAGGAGCGCCAGCCGACGCTGTTCATCGTCGACAAGGACGCGCCCGGCGTCGAGATGACCGACGACCCCGACTTCACGCACAACTTCCCGTACCGCCACCCCGAGTTCACGTTCACGCAGACGCCCGTGCCCGTGGAGAACGTCCTGGGCGAGGTGGGGCAGGGGTTCGACCTCACCGGCGAGTGGTTCATCGAGGAGCGGGTTCACATCGCCGCCCGGTGCTGCGGCGCCTGCGACCGGCTGATCGAGCTCGGCACGGAATGGGCGCTCGAGCGCGAACAGTTCGGCGGCCGCATCTTCGACCACCAGGCGATCTCGTTCATGCTCGCCGACTGCGCCGCCGAGACCACCGCCGCGCGGCTGCTCACGTACTACGTCGGGCAGCTGCACGATTCCGGCGCCGATCCGAAGCTCGTGCACGCCAAGGCGTCGATGGCCAAGCTGGTCGCGTCCGAGACGGCGGGGAGGGTCGCTGACCGGGTCGTCCAGATCTTCGGCGGCCGCGGCTACATGCGGCGCAACCCGGCGGAGCGGCTCTGGCGCGAGCTCCGCGTCGACAGGATCTGGGAGGGCACCTCCGAGATCCAGCGGCTGATCATCAGCCGCGGCCTGGAGCGGCGGGGCGTCGAGCGGCTGCTCGAGCTGTAGCCGGCGTCAGGCGGCGAGCGGGGGCTCGTCGACGGCGAGCACGTCGGCGATCCGGTCGAGCTCCCGCTGCAGCTCGCGGCGGTCGGCGTTCACCCGGTAGAGCGGGCTGGTGGCGCCGTCGGTGACCAGGCGCGTGAGCAGCACCATCCCGGCGGGCTCCAGCTCGACCTCCTCGGTGCGGAGGATCAGCGACAGCCGGCGCACCTGCGGCTGCACCGCGATCAGCGCGTGGCGGTGCACGGGGACGGGCGTGGGGTGGTTCTCGACCGCCGCGCTGACGAAGCGGTCGAGCGTGTCGGCCAGCTGGCGGCGGCGCGTCCGCGAGACCAGGGCGGCGGCCCGGCGGGCGACCGCGTGGCGGTGCACGTGGCGGAAGCCGTGCAGCACGATGTCGTCGTAGACCTCCTCGCGCTTCCAGACGTAGAACTTGTATGCCGCCATCAGCGCGAGCCAGCCCAGCACGGAGAAGAAGGCCATCGTCTTGGCCATGCCGGGCTGGATCCGATGCACGCCGTACCCTCCGACGATCGCGACGACGGCGAGCACCGCGAGCGACGAGGCGCCCGTCACGGCCGTGGATATCCTGTCATTCAGACGGGCGAGAATTGCTGTCAGCTCGGAGGGCGTCATCTCACTGGTTCATCGTTCGTCAACCCCGGTCGCTTGAGGGCGATTACCTCAAGGTGGGGACGATCTACCGCAGATCGTCTATGGCGCATGACCTACCCCACTGTGACGATCCATAGTCGTGATCGCACGGTATCGGAGGCATTGATCGATGTACGGCACCTATCCGCAGCCGGATCCCCGCGCAAGGGCCGCCGACCTGCTCGAGGGCGATGTCTGCATCTGGTGCGAGGCGGCGCCGAAGGCGGACACGTCGCACCTGTGCGAGACGTGCCGCGTGCAGGACCCCGAGGGCGTCCTGCGGCGGCCCTATCAGCTGCGCGGCGCCGGGTCGAGACCCCGGCGCCGGGCCACATCCGGCGGTTAAACGCAGGAGGGGGCGCCGAGGCACCCCCTCAAAGATCTGCGTGTGCGTCGGTGCTAGCTGACGCGCCGCGCCGAGTAGGCGCGGAGGGCGAGGCCGCTCGCGACAACCGCGAGGCCGATCACCACGTACAGGGCCAGCTCGGCGCCCGTGAACGGCAGCGTGCCGCCGCCGCCGGTGGACTCACCGGCCACACCACCGCTGGCATAGCCCTCGCCGGCAAAAGCCGCCGTGGCCGACACGGCCAGGATGGCCATGGCGCCGACCAGCGAGATCACACCCCTGAGAATCTTCGTCATCTCTCCACCTCTCCTCTATGTACCCCGATGAAGCCCGCGCTGATCAAGCGTGCGTGTCGAGAATACGAGCTTTCGGCCCAAAGTGCAAGGGGGAAACCGTCATGTTGGGATCCCCCGCCGCCCCGATCGTTGTCGATCCGGCAGTGTCGATCTACCCGCGCCTCCACCATCGTACGCATAGGCTGCCAAATCTAGCCGGTGGCCAGGACGTCGTCCCCCTGTTCCGTCCGTCTGGAACCGGTCAAACCGACCGTGCGGCCCAGGCCTGGAGGCCCTCGAGCTGCCACGGGAGCGGCCGGAAGATCGGCCGCCCGGCGCGCGCACGCTCGAGTGCCTCGTCGATGGGCACGCCCTCGCTGGCCGCGAGCAGCGCCGTGGCCACCGTTGCCGAGCGCTCACGGCCGCCCCGGCAATGCACGTACACGACGCCATGCTGCATCCCCTCGACGGCAGCGTCGATCACATCGTGCGGCACCGTCGACCCGTCCTTGACCGGGAGATGCAGCTCGCGGATGCCGGCATCGCGGTAGGCCTCGGCGATCGTCTCGCGCTCGCCGTCCCAGTACTCCCGCTCCTCACAGAGGTTCACGACCACGACGACACCCTCGGCGCGCAGTGCTTCGACGTGCTCGCGGGCGTGCGGCATCGGACCGGCCAGCAGGTGGTCGTTCAGGCGCGAGTAGGGCAGCCGGGCCATGTCCGTATGGTAGTGGCCGCGGTGTGCGCTAGTCCGCGTCGACCATGCGCGCGGCGGCCTCCGTGCGCGCATCCAGCTGGGCCCGATATCGCAGCTCGAGCGCACGGGCGAGTCGCCGGTCGCGCCGGCGGCCGAGCAGTCGCGCGATCACACCTCGCATGCGTGAAGCATGCATGCCAGGCGGCCGAAAAGCGAGGGATTTGCAGGAATTTCACGATATCCACGGCAGGTCTTCACCAGCCGGCCCGGTGGCCGCGGGACGTACACTCCGCCGATGGCGCGGACGGCCGTCGAGGATGAGCTGCTGCTGGCACTGGCCGAGCGGGCGGCGCGGGCGGCCGGCGAGCTCCTGCTCGACCGCTTCGTCAGGCCCGCCACGGGGGTCGACCGCAAGAGCTCGGCGACCGACATGGTCTCGGATGCCGACCGGGACGCCGAGGCGCTGATCCGGGAGCTCCTGCGAGGCGAGCGCCCCGGCGACGCGATCCTCGGGGAGGAGGGGGGCGGGAGCGACGCGGCCGGCAGCGGCGACCAGCTGCTCTGGGTGATCGACCCGCTCGACGGCACCACCAACTATCTCTACCGCCATCCCGTCTGGTCGGTGTCTGTCGCGTGCGAGGACGAGGGCGGTGCGCGCGCCGGCGTGGTGCACCATCCCTCGATCGGCGAGACGTTCACGGGGGTGCGCGGCGGGGGCGCCTTCCTCAACGGCCGGCCGATCGCGGTGTCGGAGGCCCGTGACCTGTCGCGGAGCCTGATTGCCACCGGGTTCTCGTACAGCGCGGAGGTCCGCGAGGGACAGGCGCGCTCGCTGGTCGACATCCTGCCGGCCGTCCGCGACGTGCGGCGGGGCGGGTCGGCCGCGATCGACCTGTGCTGGGTCGCGTGCGGGCGCCTGGACGGGTACTTCGAGTTCGGAACGCAGCGCTGGGACCGGGCGGCGGGGGCGCTGATCGCACGGGAGGCGGGCGCCGTCGTCAGCGAGCCGGAGCCGGTCGGCGCGGGCGGCGAAGGTGTGGTCGCTGCGGCGCCGGGCATCCACGCGTCGCTGAGCAGCCTCGTCCGCGCCGCGCTGCTACACTGATCCTGGCCTTCCGGAGCCGCCGTAACGGCGCCCGCTTTACCCGGTTGGCCCGAACTGCATGACTTTGGGGATCACGGCCGATCTAGAAGCGGCCGCGCAACGCGCTTCCGCGTGGTGCGGAGAACCGCTTCTGCACGAGGGCGAGGACGCCGCGCTGGCGCTCGCCCTGGGCACCGCTCGCCGTGCCGCGCTCGACGCTGCCCTGGCCGAGATGGATCGCGGCCTGACCGAGCCGAGCTACACCTGGCGCCGGGACTTCTCACTGATCCTCGGGCTCGACCGCATGCTCTCCGGCCAGCCGCCGAAGCTGGCCTCCGGGACGACGCTTCGCCGCCATCAGGTTGACGCGCTGGCCGGGCAGCTGGCCGCCCTGATCGCCGACCTCGAGCGCGACGATGCGGACGAGGACGAGGAGGACGACGACGAGTCCAACGGCAACGGCAATGGGAGCGGCAACGGCGACGACCATGACGCCGATGCCGGCTTCGACGTTGCGGTCGCCCACGTCAGCACCGTCCAGGAGGAGGAGCAGCCGGAGGTGCGCGACGATCCGGGCGCGCGGCGGCGCTACCGGTTCAAGCATCCGACCGCGTCCGGGAAGACGATCGCTGCGGCCGGCTTCGTCGACGCGGCCCGCACGACCGGCGTCCTGATCCTGACGCACCGCCGCCTGCTGGTCGACCAGTTCACGCGCGACCTGACGAAGGAGGGCTACAGCGCGCGGATGCACGATGCGGTGCTGCGGGGCGATCCGACGCCGAAGACGCCGCCGCTGACGGTGAACACCTACTCCTGGTTCATCAAGCACGCGGACCAGCTGAAGCCCGACGTGTACGGCGTGATCCTGTGCGACGAGGCGCACACCGCCCTGGGCGACAAGACCTCCGCCGCCATCCGCCGTCTCTCGGAGCCGGTCTTCATCGGCATGACGGCAACCGACCAGCTGCTGCAGAAGCACGTCAGCGACGTGTTCCCTGCCGAGGTCGCGGACCTGCCGCTGGCCGAGGCCGTCCGCCGCGGCGTGGTCGCGCCGCTTCGCTGCAGCCGCGTGCGCCCGATCGCGTCGCTGCGATCCGTCGAGATCGTCGGCGGCGACTTCGATCAGGGCCAGCTGGCCGCCGCCCTCGACCTCGATCCGCTCAACCTCGCGGCCGCCGACCTCTACCAGAGCCGGTTCGGCGACACGCCGGGAATCGTCTATGCAGCCGGCGTCGAGCACGCTGAGCGCGTCGCGGCTGCGATGAAGGCGATCGGGATGAAGGCTGCGGCGGTGTCCGGCCGGACGCCGCCCCGCCAGCTGGCCGAGACGCTCGCGGCGTACGAGCGCGGCGAGATCAACGTGCTGGTCAATGCGATGCTGCTCGCGGAGGGCTGGAACGCGCCTCGCGCGACCGTCTGCATGCACCTGGCTCCCACCGCCAGCCGCCGCGTGTACCAGCAGCGCGTCGGCCGGATCATGCGCCTCCACCGGCGCAAGGAGGCCGGCATCGTCGTCGACTTCGCCGAGCCCGGCGCGCCGCACACCGAGCGCGTGATCACCCTGCATTCGCTGCTCGACGTGGACGCGTACCGCCCCAACGGCCTGGTCACCCCGCCTCCTCCGCGCAGGCGCCGGTGGCGCCGCCGCCCGCCCAAGCCGATCATCAAGGAAGCGTCGTGGATCGTCCCGGTGTCCGACGATCCCGAGAAGCGGATCGCGGTGATCGCCAACCAGTGGCGGCTGGTCGACGGCTCGAAGCTCCCGCTCGACGAGCAGCGCGCATGGGCGGTCGTGGCCGCCCGCGCCGTCACGCCGGCGGACGCCCAGCAGCTGGCCGAGCGGATCGCGTCGCTGCAGCCGGAGTCAAGGGAGCTGTTCCTCTTCACCTGTGCCGCCGAAAACAAGCACCGCAAGCTCCGGCTCGCCGCGCTGGGCGACCTGTCCTCGCAGCGGCCGAGTCAGACGACGTTCGCGATGGCGTGCCGCCTGGTGGAGGCGGCGCCCACGTGGCAGCAGGACCGTGGCCAGGGCGCCCGCGTGCTGCTGCTGGCGATGGGCGACGGCAAGATCGAGGCGCCGGCCGACCGCATCGTCACGTGGACGTGGCAGCTGGCGCGCGCCGCCCGCGACCACGAGTACCGCTATGCCGGCTCGCACGTGACGGACGGCCGCAGCCTGCTCGGCGCGCTCGCCGCCGCGTCCGGGGAGCAGGCCCACACGGAAGCCGCCGCCCGTCTGGCGCAGATGGCGACGGCGGCCCCGCTCGAAGCCGGAGCCGCGATCCTCGCCGTCGCCTCGCCCCGGCGCAACACGATGGCCGAGCGCATGGTCGAGCGGGCTCGCCTGGAGCTCTCGGCCGATCCCCAGCGCCTCGCCGCCGCGCTCGGGTCGAACATCCCGGCACCGCAGCCCAAGACGAAGCAGGCCAAGCGGGCGAAGGCGAAGGAGAAGGACAAGGGCGAGACCGTCTCGTTCAACGGTGCGGTCGTCGGCGCGACCCCGCCCGCCATCCCCGTGCAGCGTGAGAACGGCGTGGTGGTCGTCGATGTGCCGGCCGGCGTGGCCGTGCGGCTGCGTGACGATGCCGACGAGGTGGTGCGCGCATCGCTCAAGGACGAGCCGGAGGTGCGCTGGAAGCTGGCCGGTGTCGACGGTGCGACGCCGATGAGCGCGCAGGAGGTGCGGGCCGCCGCATCCGAGATCGAGGCGCTCGAGATCGCGATCGGCAAGGTGCTGAGCGAGCCGGAGCGCAGCGACCGCCGAGCCAGGGTGTCGGTCGACGGCGCCGGGCTCGTTGTGCCCTTGACGGTGGACGAGGCGCAGGTGCTGCTCGACGACGCCGCGCGCCGGGTGCTGGTGCAGCTGAAGGGTGCCGGCGTGCGCGGCCGCGTGCGAGTGGAGTTCGAGATCGAGACCGGCGACGGCACGACCCGCGACTCGCGGCCCGGGGCGGTGCGGAAGCTGGCGCGGGGTGAGACGGTGGGGGCGTCGCCGGAGCGGCGCGAGCGGCGGCGCCGGTCGCGGTCCCGGCGAGGCCCCAAGCCGCCCGGTGAGGGCGGCGCGGGAGCCGAGGTCGAGGCCGCTCCGGTGGCCGACCTGCCCGCCGAACGGGCCTGAGAATTTCGCGCCGACCCGGGCGCGGTTGGGTATAGTTGCCCGCGTGAACCGTTCAGCTGGTTCATGGACGTGCGTGTGGTGGCATCAATGCTGTTCCTGCGTCGTTCCAAACCATCGACCAGGAGAGCTTCAATGGCTACTGGCACCGTGAAGTGGTTCTCGCAGGCGAAGGGCTACGGGTTCATCAGCCCCGACGACGGCGGGAACGACGTGTTCGTCCACTTCTCGAACATCTCCGGCTCCGGGTTCCGCAACCTGGACGAGGGGCAGAAGGTCGAGTACGAAGCCCAGGAGGGACGCAAGGGTCTCGAGGCCACCAACGTCACGGTGGTCAGTTAAGCTCTTCGCCCATGCCGAAGGAGGAGACCGTCGAGGTTGAGGGAGAGGTGACGGAAGCGCTCCCCAACACGATGTTCCGCGTCCAACTCGACACCGGGCAATCCGTGCTCGGCCATATTTCCGGCAAGATGCGGCGGTACTACATCCGCATCCTGCCGGGCGACCGCGTCAAGGTCGAGCTCTCGCCGTACGACCTGACCCGCGGCCGCATCACCTACCGGTTCAAGTAGGCGTCCGCTGTCTGGCGACTGAACCGGCGGTGGAGACGCTCCTTCACCTGGCCGTTGCCGCGCCCGCGCCGGTGCTCCTGTTCTTCGGCGCCCGGCGCATGCGGACACCCATCGGCCGCGGCCTGCTGTTCGGGATCGCCGGCATCCTGTTTCCGGTGCTGTTCTTCGCCTCGTATGCGGTGTTCTGCGCGTCGTGCGACTGAGCGAAGGCCGGCGGGTGATTGCGAGGCATGCGACGGACGTCACGCCCGTCGCATGCCTCGCGCCCCCATCAGCAGGCCGTGACTGCCCGGTTCACGACGCCGTCAATCCTTCGAGCAGGCCCGTAGCAGCGCACCGCTCGGATCAGCCTCACGGGCCGCCGCCTCTCCCGCGCGCATGCCGTCGCGCTGGAATGCCGCGGCGTCGTCTCGGCCCAGGTCCTCCCGTGTCGCATGGATGAACCGCTGCTCCTCGGCGATGGCGTCGGCCAGGTGGCCGGCGGCGGCGCGGCAATCGCGCGAGCCGCCGCGGCCGATCGCGAGGACATGGCTTCGGAACCGCTCGATCGACTGCTCGAGGCCGGACGCCGTCAGGCTGTCCATGAGGCAGCGCGCCGCCTCGTCGTCGCTCGTGATCTCGCCCGTGCGCATCTCGTGGATGCAGGCACCCTGCCCCTTCGACTCGGCGCGGTAGGCGACGGCCACCAGGTGGTTGTCGGTGACGATGCGTTCGAGGTCGGACCTGGAGCTGCCGCTCTTCGTCGCGTTGCACGCCCCCGCCAGCGCCGCCGAGACCGCGAGCATCGAGAGGGTGGTGATCGGAGACCGCATGGTGACCTGCCTTTCTCGTGTGCAGGTCCACTGTGCGCCGTCGCGCCGTTTGCGGCGTCGGGGAAACCCCTCGGGAAGCGGTGTCAGGCCTGTGCGGCGAGCGCTGCCTGGCGGCTTGCGATCAGCTGCTCCACGGCCCGGCGGTCGCCGGCGCGGAGCAGCTCGACGGGATCGGGGTCACCGTTGACGATGCCCTCGAAGAACGTCTTGCGCTCGTCGTAGGTCGGCAGCGTCGCCTTGGCCCATCCCCGCGCGTCGTTCAGCAGCTCGGCCAGCTCGGCGTACTCCGTGCCGAAGAGCTCGCCGATCTCGCGCTTCATCCGCTTCGCCAGTGCCGGGCTCGAACCCGCGGTCGAGATGGCGATCGCGATCGGGCCCGTGCGGACGATGGCCGGGAGGATGAAGCTGCAGAGCGGCGGGACGTCGACCACGTTGCACAGCATTGCGCGGCGCTCCGCCTCCTCGAAGATCGCCACGTTGACGTCCGTGTCGCTCGTCGCCGCGATCGCCAGGAAGTGCCCCTCCAGGTCACCCGGCTGGTATCGGCGAACGCTCAGCTCGATGTCGCCGGCATCGGCCAGCTGCTGGAGCGGCGCGCTCACGTCGGGCGCGATCACGTGCACCCGCGCGTCGCAGGCGAGCAGTCCCTCCACCTTCTCGAGCCCCACGGACCCCGCCCCGACCACCAGGCAGCGGCGTCCCGTCAGCTTCAGGCAGGCCATGTAGAAGGTGGTCGAGAGCATGTCCGCAACGCAGCGCTGGTCGCAGAACTCGAGGCGGTGCTGGCAGACGCACGGCTTTCCACGGTAGGCCTGAGCGGGCATCGCTCGCATCGTAGCGACGGGCCGCGAGCCGCCATCCGGCATGCGGTAGACTCGCATGCCCGAACGGAGGTATCGATGGGCATGACGTATCAGCGGCCGCGCGAGGACTATGTCTCCAGCACGATGGCGACGCGGCTGCTCACCATCGAGCCGAGCGCCATGCTCCAGGACGCGGCCCACCGCATGGCCGACCGGCGCGTGGGGGCGATCCTCGTCACCGACGGCGCCTCCCTGGTCGGGATCCTCACCGAGCGCGACGTGCTGCGCGCCGTCGGGCGGGGAACGATCGAGGGCACCGTCGAGCAGTGGATGACGCGCGATCCGATCACCGTCGGGCCCGAGGCGACCAACGGCGAGGCCGCGATGATGATGATCCACGGCGGCTTCCGGCACGTCCCCGTCTGCGACGACGGGCGGCTGGTCGGGATCGTGTCGATCCGCGACCTGCTGACGCTGCCGAACGAGTCGCCGAAGGGCGTGTAGCCGGCCTCGGCCGGCTGCTTCGTCGGCGTCACACAACTGCGAAGGTCGGCAATCCCCTGTCACGCCCCTATGGGGGGATGACGGCCGGCAGCGCGACCTGCGCAGCAGGTAGGCTTGCCTCCATGAGCACAGGCATCTTCACCCTCCCCAGTCCGTACAACGAACCGGTCCGGGACTACGCGCCCGGATCACCCGACCGCGCCAGCCTGAAGAAGCGGCTGGCGGAGCTGGACGGCCAGCAGATCGAGATCCCGATGATCATCGGCGGCAAGGAGGTGCGCACCGGGCAGACCGCGAACGCGGTCAAGCCTCACGCCACGTCGCACGTCCTCGCCGAGTACCACAAGGGCGGCGGCGAGCAGGTCGAGCAGGCCATCGCCGCAGCACGCGACGCGCACCGCGAGTGGTCGAACACGCCCTGGGAGGAGCGCGCGGCCGTGTTCCTCCGCGCGGCCGACCTCCTGACGGGGCCGTGGCGGGACACGATGAACGCCGCCACGATGCTCGGCCAATCGAAGACCGTCTACCAGGCCGAGATCGACGCCGCGTGCGAGCTCGCCGACTTCTGGCGCTTCAACCCGACCTACATGCGCCGCATCATGGAGGAGCAGCCGCGCTCGTCGCCGGGCGTCTGGAACCGCATGGAGTACCGGCCGCTCGAGGGCTTCGTGTTCGCCGTCGCGCCGTTCAACTTCACCGCGATCGCGGGCAACCTCTCGACCGCACCGGCGCTGATGGGCAACACCGTGGTGCTGAAGCCGGCGTCGACCGCCGTGTACTCGACGTACTTCCTGATGAAGCTGCTCGAGGCGGCCGGCCTGCCGCCCGGTGTGATCAACATGGTGCTCGGGTCGGGCGCCGAGATCGGCGACGCCGCGCTGCGCTCGCCGGAGCTGGCGGGCATCCACTTCACCGGCTCGACCGCGGTGTTCCAGTCGATGTGGAAGTCCGTCGGTGACAACATCGCGAGCTATCACGGCTACCCTCGCATCGTCGGCGAGACGGGCGGCAAGGACTTCATCGTCGCGCATCCGTCCGCCGACGCGCAGGCCGTCGCCACCGCCGTCCTGCGCGGGGCGTTCGAGTACCAGGGGCAGAAGTGCTCGGCGGCCTCGCGGATCTACGCGCCGAGCAACCTGTGGCCGGAGATCAGGCAGACGCTCGAGACCGAGGTGCCGACGATCCGCATGGGGCCGGTGGAGGACTTCCGGAACTTCATGGGAGCCGTCATCGACAGGAACGCCTTCCGCACGCAGGAGGAGGCGATCAACCAGGTCAAGCAATCCGAGCAGGCGGAGATCGTCGTCGGCGGGGACGTCGACGACAGCGAGGGCTACTTCGTCGCGCCGACCGTCGTGGCCACGACCGACCCGAACTTCGACCTGATGGAGCGCGAGCTGTTCGGCCCGGTCGTGACGGCGTACGTGTATGACGAGAAGCGGTTCGACGACACGCTGGACGTCGTCAACGAGACGTCGCCCTACGCGCTCACCGGCGCGGTGTTCGCGACCGAGCGGCCGGCGATCGAGAAGGCCCACGAGCGCCTGATCCATGCCGCCGGCAACTTCTACGTCAACGACAAGCCGACCGGCGCGGTGGTCGGGCAGCAGCCGTTCGGCGGCTCGCGCGCGTCCGGCACGAACGACAAGGCCGGGTCGATGTGGAACCTGATCCGGTGGACGAGCCCGCGGACGATCAAGGAGACGTTCGTGGCGGCGACGGACTACCGGTATCCGTTCATGGCCGAGGAGTAGGTGGACGCCCCGGCGTCGCAGGCGCTCGCTTCGCTGCCGGGCCGCCGGGGCGTTCCCGCCACCTCGCAGGACGGCGCCCAGATCGCCTGCGATCCGTTCCAGCTCGACGGCGAGCTGCTTCGGGCATACCTGCCACGGCTGCAGATGGCGGGCATCGACCGTCTCACGCTGCGGTTCGCCGTCGGAAACGCCCCGTGGCGTGCGGAGTTCGAGCTGACGGAGGCGGAGTACCACTCGTTCGAGCAGGCGATCGGCGTGCTGCGGCTGGTCGCCATCGAGCCCGACGGTGCCGGGCGGCAGTCGGCCCGGGTGGAGCTGCGCGCCCCGGGCGTGCTGACCGCCATCTTCTGCGCCAACGCGGTGGACGGGAACGAGTATGACGTGCGCATCGAGGACATCTCCGAGACGGGCGTGCAGCTGTCGACCGAGCTGCGCGTGGAGCCGGGTGACGAGTTCGCGGTGACGACCGAGCTCGAGGGGCGCCGCGTTCGCCTGGAGGCAAAGGCGGTCAAGGGGTCCGCAGGCGCGTACGGACGTACGACGGTCGGCGCGAGGATCACGAAGGTCTCGGACTCGGATCTGCTCGCTATCCGCCGGCTCGCCGTCCGCGGCAGCTGAACCGCCGCGAGTCGGTCGTCACTAGCGTACGCTCATGCCGCAGCCGGCCACTTCGCGGGTGGCGGCGTCCTTCGCCGCCATCTACCTGGTCTGGGGCTCGACGTTTCTCGCCATCCGCTGGGCCGTCGAGACGATCCCGCCGTTTCCGATGATGGCGCTGCGCTGCCTGATGGGCGGCGGGATCCTGCTCGCGCTGTCGCGGGCGCGCGAGCCTGCGTCCAAGTGGCCGGCGCTCAGGCAATGGATGGGGTCGGGGGTGGTCGGGACGTTCTTCTTCGTCTGCTGCCACGGCCTGCTCGCCCGCGAGGAGCAGTTCGTCCCGTCCGGGATCTCGGCGCTCTGCCTCGCGACCATCCCGCTGTTCGTCCCGCTGCTGGCCTGGGGGGTGCTCGGCTCGGGCCGCCCGTCGGTGCGAACGGCGCTTGCGCTGCTGGCGGCCTTCGCGGGCGTCGCGCTGCTGGTCGCCGGCCAGGGCGCGAGCGGAGGGCTGGCGGCGACCGACGCGGGGCTGCTGCTCTTCACAGCGTTTTCCTGGGCCGCCGGGACGATTGCCAGCCGCAGGCTGCCTGTGCCCAGCGCTCCGCTTGCCGCCGCCGCCGCGCCGCTGCTGGCCGGGGGAGTGCTGCTCGTGCTGCTCTCCGTCGTCACGGGGCAGGCGGGCGACCTGCATCCGTCCCAGGTGAGCGCGCGCTCGCTGGGCGGGCTGCTCTACCTCGTCCTCATGGGCACCGTCATCACCTTCGCGGCCTACATGTGGCTGCTCGACCACGTCGCGCCGACCCGGGTGGCGACCTACGCCTTCGTCAACCCGGCGGTTGCGGTGCTGATCGGCTGGGCGATCGCGGACGAGCACGTCGAGGTGGCGACGCTGCTCGCGACCGCGGTGATCATCGTGGCGGTGGCGGTCGCCGTCACCGACCGGTCGGCGGGCACGCCACGGGAACGGGCCGAGGCCGCCGAGCCGGTCAGCGCGGTCGTGGACTAGGGCTACGCGGGCGGGCGGACGGCCGCGAGCACCGCCGCCTTGGCCTCGCGCGAGCGGCAGAACGCGCGGAACACGGCTGCCTCGGGAAGCACCGGACCTCCCTCGCGCTCGAGCACGTACCACGAGCGGCGAAGCGGCGCGCCCGCCATCTGCACCCGGACGAGCGCGCCGGATGCGAGCTCGGGGCCCGCGGCATGGGTCGAGAGCAGCGTGACGCCGAGCCCGACGGCGGCCGCCTGCTTGACGGCGCCGTTCGAGCCGAGCGTCATCGTCGAGCGAGGCGCGATCCCGGCGTCCTCGAGGAATGCCTCGACCGTCGCGCGCGTTCCCGACCCGCGCTCCCGCAGCAGCCACGTCTCGTCCGCGGGATCGCGCACCGGGTGGTCGGCGGCCGCCACCACCACCAGCCGGTAGTCGAGGAAGGGCGCTCCGGTGATCCCCGCGCCGGCGGGCGGCCTGCCGCCGATTGCGAGGTCGACCTGACGTCGCGCCAGCAGCTCGAACACCTGTGCGCGGTTGCCCACCTCCAGCGTGATCTCGATCGCCGGCTGCTCTCCGCGGAAGGCCTTCAGGAGCGGCGGGACGACGTGCTCGGCGGCCGTCGTCACAGCCGCAAGCCGCAGCGCCCGCGCCCCGCGGATCTCGCGCAGCGCCTGGTCGCGCAGGCCGAGCAGCTCGGCGGCGTAGCGGGCGAGCGTCTCGCCCGCTGGGGTCAGCGCGATGCCCCGGCCCTGCCGGGCGACGAGCTCGACACCGAGGTCTCGCTGCAGCGCGGCCACCGCGGCCGAGACGGCCGGCTCGGTCACGACCAGTGCGGCGGCCGCGCCGCGCACCGAGCCGGCGCGCGCGACCGCGACAAACGTTGCGAGCTGCCCGAACGTCATGAACGGCGACGTTATCAGTCCCGGGCGATGCTTCACCGCAGGCTTCGCCGTCGTTCCGGTCGGTAGAGTGCGCAGATGGCGCGACCGATCATCCTGGGCGTCGTGGGGGACTCTGCAAGCGGCAAGACCACGCTGACGCGCGGCCTCGTCCGGCTGCTCGGCCAGGAGAAGGTCTCGCTGATGTGCCTGGACGACTACCACCGGTTCGACCGGTCGCAGCGCGCGGCGATGGCGATCACGCCGCTGCATCCCGACTGCAACCACATGGACATCATGGCCCAGCACCTTGCGCTGCTCCGGCGCGGCGAACCGGTGCTGAAACCGGTCTACCGGCACGCCGATGGCAGCTTCGGGCCGCCGGTGCGGCTGGAGCCGGGCCGTTTCCTGATCGTCGAGGGCCTGCTCGGCTACCACACCGACGCGCTGCGCGACTGCTTCGACATCCGCGTCTTCCTCGACCCGCCCGAGAGCCAGCGGCGCCGGTGGAAGGTCGTGCGCGACTGCTCGCGCCGCGGATACACGACGACGCAGGTGCTGGAGGAGATCGACCGCCGCGAGGCCGATTCGGAGCAGTTCATCCGGCCGCAGCGCCACCACGCGGACATGGTCGTCCGCTTCTCGCCGCCGCCCGGAGCGGACGAGGGCGACGGCACCCACCTGGACGCCCACCTGCTGCTGCGGCCGGGGCTCCCGCATCCCGACCTCTCCGACGTGGTCGGCGACGATCCCGAGCAGCGGCTGTCACTGGTCGGCGCGGACGGTGACCAGGACCTGCGAGTGCCGGGGCGCCTCGACCCGTCCGTCGCCCTGGAGCTCGAGGAGCGGATCTGGGAGCACATGCACTTCGCCAACCACCTGCGGTCGGAACGGCTCGGCGAGTTCACCGTCGGAACCGACCTGCATCGCAGCGACTCGCTCGCGATATCGCAGCTGCTCGTGCTCTACCACCTGGTCACAGCCCGGGCCAAGGTCGCCCTGGGCGGCGCTGACGCCGCTACCCGCTCCTGATGCCGGTCTCCCAGGCCTCGCCTGCCATGGCCTCCTCGAGCGGGGCCAGGTCGGCGAGCGGGGGAGTGCCAAGGCGCCAGCGCGGAGCCCGTTCGCGAACCTGCTCGTACACGCGGCGCGTGCCCCGGCCGAGCTCGGCCGACCGGTCGCGCAGGTCGACCGCCTGAGCCGCCAGGTACAGCTCCACGGCGGCGACGTACCGGGCCAGGCGCGCCATGTCGGCGAGGCGGCGCGCGGAGATGGTGGTCGGGATGACGCGATCCTCGATGCCCTCGGCGACGCTGCTGGTCGGCAGCTCGAGGGTCGCCGGCTGCGCCAGCAGCCGCACCTCCGCGGCCGCCGCCGTGGCGCCGTAGACGACGATACCCAGCCCGTCCTCGCTCGAGCCGTCATCGTCCCGCAGGCCGGTCGGCAGGCCGCTGAACGCCGGGTGCGCAAGCTTGTTCGACCGCTCGCACGACGCCGTGACGACGTGCGCCAGTGCCAGCCGCAGATAGTCGATCGTCACGCCGTAGGGCACCGAGTCGAAGTTGCCGTTCGAGAGCGCGCGGCCGTCCGGGCTGATCGACGGGTTGTCGTGCGAGGCAACGAGCTCGGCCTCGACGATCGACCGCGCGTGGGCGAGCGCCACTCGCGCCGCCGAATGCGTCTGCGGAACCACCCGCATGGTGAGCGGGTCCTGGAGGTGGCGGTGCATCCCGCCGTCGATCAGCCGGCCGCCGGCGAGCAGGGCGCGCATCCGCTCGACGGCCTCAGCGATGCCGGGCACCGGCCGGGCGTCCGCGACCGCCGGGTCGAGCGCCTCGACGTTGCCCAGCATGCCCTCGAACGTCAGTGCGGCCGCCTCGTCGAAGTTGTCGAGCAGCCGCTGCACGTCGCTCATCGCGAGCGCCGTCCACCCGAGCGTGAAGGCGTTCGAGTTGACGAAGGCGAGGGCCTCCTTGTCCGTCGGCTGCCACGGCTCGAGGTCGAGGCGCGCGAGTTCCGCCGCCCAGTCGCCGTCCCCGGCCAGCGCCGAGCCGAGCTCCGCCAGCGGGCCGAGGTCCGACTGGCCGAGCGATCCGGTCGTTCGCATGCGCGGCGTGAACCCGGCATTCAGCGCGTCGACCAGCAGCTCCACCAGCTCCACCCGAACGCCGGCGCGCCCCTTCGCGAACCCGGCCGCCTGGGCGAGCATCGCGGCGCGAACCACCGCCTGCTCCACCGCGGGGCCGGTGCCCGTGCGATGCGACAGGACGAGCAGGCGGTTGAACTGGGCCTGCTCCTGCGTGCCGACCGCGACGCGCTTCAGGGCGCCCACACCGGTGGTCAGCCCGTAGACGCGCGTTCCCTCGCGCAGCAGGGACTCGGTGACCTCGCGGCCCCGCCGGATCCGCGCCGCGGCGCCGTCCGACAGCGTGACGCGACGGCCGCGCGTGGCGACCGCGGCGACATCCGCGATCGTCAGGTGGTCGTCGAGGAGCAGGTCGCCGGCCGGCATGGCGTGATCATCACCCATCGCGCTCACGCCACGTCGACGAAGGGGTCGCCGAGCGCATCCTCGAGCACGGTCACGCCCAGGCCCGGGCCGTCCGGCGAGGCCAGCCGTCCGGCGCGGGGCGCAGGCATTCCGACGGCGTTGTCGGCCGTCACCCACGCGTTGAAGTCGACCGTTGCGCCCCTGACCTGCGCCGGCGTCGACAGCGACATGTGCACCATCGCGGCGGTGTCGATGGACGCGCCGCCCGTGTCCTCGACCGTCACCTCGAGGCCCTGTCCGGCGGCGACGTCGCGCAGCAGGGCGGCCGGCGTGATGCCTCCCACCCGCGAGAGCTTGACCGTGACCCCGTCGGCGATGCCCCCCGCACGCACCGCCAGCAGATCGTCGAGCGTGACGATCGACTCGTCGAGCAGCATCGGCACGCCGCAGCGGCGACGGACGGCTGCGCACTCGCCGATCGTCGCGCACGGCTGCTCGAGCGCGTAGTCCAGCGTCCCGGCCAGGGCCGCGAACCGGATCGCGGAGGCGGACGTCCAGCCGCCGTTTGCGTCGGCGACCAGGCGGATCTCCGGTCCCGCCGCGTCACGAACCGCGAGCAGGCGCTCGACGTCCAGGGCCGGATCACCGCCCACCTTCACCTGCAGCCGGCGGTACCCGGCTGCCACCAGCCCGCCCGCCATGGCGGCCGCCTCCTCGGGAGAGTGCGGGGGGATCGAGCGGTAGAGCTCCACCGCGTCGCCGAACCGCCCGCCCAGCGCCTCGCACAGCGGCCGGCCGCGCTCGCGCGCCGCGGCGTCCCAGCAGGCCATGTCGATGGCCGAGCGCACGTACGGGTGTCCGCGCAGGAGCGCCCCCATGCGGGCGGCAAGCGCCCGCGGCTGGCCGGCGTCGAGCCCGAGCAGCTGCGGAGCCAGCTCCGCGACCCCGGCTCGTGCGCCTGCGGCGAACGCGTCGGAGTAGAACGAGCCGAGCGGCGCCATCTCGCCCCAGCCCGTCACCCCGGCCGCCGTCTCGACGGCGACGACCACGGAGTCGAACCCGTCGGCCGTACCGCCCGACGTGCCATACGTCCCCTCGGCGAACGGCTGCCACTGCCGGTACGCGCGGATGGCGGCGATCGCGCTCAATCGCCCAGCTCGGCCCGGCGGCGCACCACATAGGCGTCGAGCTGCTCGCGCAGGGCCGGATCCAGCGGCGGCTGCTCGTACCGGTCGAGCGCCTCGCGCCACAGCCTCGCCGCCCGCTCCGCCGCATCCTGTCCGCCCCGGGTCTGCCAGCGCTCGAAGTTCTCGGTGGACGACAACAGCGGCCGGTAGAAGCAGTCGCGGAACCGCTCGAGCGTGTGTGCAGCGCCGAAGAAGTGCCCGCCGTACCCGACCTCCCGGTGCGCGTCGAAGGCCAGGCTGGCCTCGTCGATCTCCATCGGCCGGAACTCCTCCTTGAGCACGCGCAGCATCTCGATGTCGACGATGAACTTCTCGAAGCTCGCAACCAGCCCCGACTCCAGCCAGCCGGCCGCGTGCTCGACGTAGTGCGCCCCGGCCAGGAAGGCGGGGAGCATGGTGTTGAGCCCCTCGTATGCGGCCTGGGCGTCCGGTGTCTGGCTCGAGGTCAGGAACCCGCCGCCCGCTCGCCACGGCACGCCGAACCGCCGCGCGATCTGGCCCGAGGCGAGCAGGCCCAGCGCGGACTCCGGGCCGCCGAAGCCCGGCGAGCCGGACTGCATGTCGGTGTGCGAGAGGAACGAGCCCAGGATCACCGGGGCGCCGGGGCGCACGAGCTGTGTGAGGCAGAGGCCGGCCAGCGCCTCGGTCGTCTGCTGCACCAGTGCGGCCGGCGTCGAGACGGGCGCCATCGCGCCCATCAGCAGGAACGGGGTGATCACGTTCACCTGCCCGGCCTCCGCGTAGACCAGCATCGCCTCGAGCATGCGCGTGTCGAAGCGCAGCGGCGAGTTCGCGTTGACCACCGCGAAGACGCGGGCCTCGGGCCGTTCGGGGTCGTTGGCGCCGTGCAGGATGTCCGTCATCGCGATCGAGTCGCGGGCCGCCTCACCGGTGATGACGGCCCCGAGATATGGCTTGTCGGTGAGCGTCTGAACGGCGAGCAGCATGTCCAGGTGGCGCGAGTCGAGCGGCCGGTCGTTCGGCTCGCAGCAGAGACCGCCCGGCGTGTCCAGCTCGTCGAACACCTGGCTGAGCTGCGCGAGCTGCTCGAAGTCGGCCATCGTCGCCTCGCGCCGCTCGTCGCCCATCCGGACGAACGGCGGCCCCTGCGTGGGGGCGAAGAACATGTGGCGTCCGCCGACGTGGATGGTGCGCTCGGGATTCCGCGCCGCCAGATCGAACTCGGACGGCGCCTTCGCCACCTGCTCGAGCACGAACTCCGGGTCGAACCTCACGACGTTCCCGTCGACCGCCTGGCCGGCCCGGCGGAACCGGTCGACGGCCTCGTCGTGCAGGAACTCGACGCCCATCTCCGAGATCAGGCGGCGCCAGCCCCGCTCGAGAACGGCCATCGCCTCCTCGGAGAGCACCTCATAGCGGGGCATCAGGTTCTCGAACACGACGCCGGAGGCTAACGGAGTCGGCCGTCCGCTGCCTGTGGGTGGGCCTGGCCGCCGGTTCCCGGGCTGGCGATATGATCGCCCGCCTATGCGCGTTGCGGTCGTGGGACTGGGGACGATGGGTGCGCCGATGGCCCGGCATCTGCTCGAGGCGGGCCACGACGTGACCGTCCACAACCGCACGCGGGAGCGCGAGCAGCCGCTGGCGGAGCTGGGAGCCGCGCGGGCGGCGACGCCGTCGCAGGCCGCCTCCGGTGCGGACGCCGTGCTCACATGCGTCTCGGACACGCCCGACCTGGAGCAGGTCGTCTTCGGCGCGGACGGCGTGGCGGAGGGCCTCGGGCAGGGCGGCATCGTCGTCGACTGCTCGACCGTCTCGCCTTCGGCGACCGCGGACATGGCGGCCCGGCTCGAGCAGCGGGGGCTCGGCCTCGTCGACGCGCCGGTGTCGGGCGGCTCGGAGGGGGCGGAGAAGGGCACCCTGACGATCTTCGTCGGCGGCCGGCCCGAGCACGTCGCCACGGCCCGCCCGGTGCTCGAGGCATTCGGCGCCCGGATCACGCATCTCGGGCCGAGCGGCTCGGGGCAGATGGCCAAGGCCGTGAACCAGGTGATGATCGCCGGCACGTACGCGACGGTGGGGGAGGGGATCGCGCTCGCGCAGGCCGCCGGTCTTCCGCTTCCCGAGCTGCTGGAGGCGCTGTCGGCGGGGGCGGCGGGGTCCTGGGTGCTCGCGAACCGGGCGGGGAACATGGTGGACGACCGCTATCCGCTCGGCTTCAAGGTGTCGCTCCACCGCAAGGACGTGGCCATTGCTCTGGACGAGGCCCGGCGGCTGGGCGTCGGCACGGCCGTCTCCGACCTCGTCCTCTCCGAGGAGGACGAGCTGATCCGCGAGGGGTTCGGCGACGAGGACGTGAGCGCGCTGGCGCGGATCGCCAAGCGCCCGCGGGGCGGGTCGTGACGCTCGAGGTCCGCCGCCTCGAGGAGCAGGCCGAGTTCCGGGAGTTCGCGCGGGTGCACGCGACCGCCTTCGGCCACCGGTGGGAGGATGACAAGCTCGAGAACGTGATCCTGCCGTGGCTGCCGCTCGTGCACTGCGTGGCCGCCTTCGACGACGGCCGGATGGTGGGTGTCACCGTCGACCAGCCGTTCGAGATGACGCTGCCGGGCGGCCGCATGGCCCCGACCCGCGGCATCACGTGGGTGGGCGTCCTGCCGACGGCCCGTCGTCGCGGGGCGCTGCGGGCGATGATCGAGTACCAGCACGCCACGTTCCGGGAACAGGGGCTCGCGTTCGCGGCGCTGTTCGCCTCCGAGACGACGATCTACGGGCGGTTCGGCTACGGGCCGGCGACCGTGGTCGCCACGGAGGCGGACATCGACACCCGGTACGGGGCCTTCGCCTCGCCGTTCATCGACACCGGATCGGTCGAGATGGTCGACGACCCCGCTCCCGTCGCGCTGGTGCGCGAGGTGCTCGACCGCGCGCGGCCGGGGATACCCGGCGAGATCGACCGCATGGACCAGGACATCGCGGACGGCTTCCGTGTGGCGGACCGCAAGGAGTTCCGGGTGGCCCACCGCGACGCGTCCGGTGCGCCCGACGGCTATGCGGCCTACAGGATCGACCAGCACTGGGAGCACGAGGCGATACCGCGCAACCGGCTGGTCGTCGGCACCCTCCTGGCGGCCACCCGTGAGGCGTACGCCGCGCTGTGGCGGTACCTGCTGGACATGCGCCTGATCGGCACGGTGGTGATTCGCAACCGGCCGCTGGACGAGCCGATCCGGTGGCTGCTCGCCGAGTGGCGCCACTACCGCATCCGGCACGTCACCGACGGGCTCTGGGTCGGGCTGCTCGACCTGGCCGCGGCGCTGGAGGCGCGCGGCTACCTCACCGACGGCCGGCTGGTGCTGGGGGTTGGCGGCCGGCGGCTGCTGCTCCGGGTGGAGGGCGGGGACGCCCGCTGTGAGGCGACCGAACGCGAGCCGGAGATCGAGCTCGACGAGCACACGCTTGCGGCGGTCTTTCTGGGCGGCAACCGGTTCACGACGCTTTGCGCCGGCCTGCGCCTGCGCGAGGTCGTCCCCGGCGCGTGCGTGCGCGCCGACTCCCTGTTTCGCGCCGAGCGCGAGCCGTGGTGCAGCTACGACTTCTGAGAGGTGATCCATGCAGCGTGTCAACATCCACACCGTCCCACTCGACCAGGCGCAGCAGCAGCGCGGCTACAGCTGGACAGCGGCGGCGCTGGGGCCGGCCATCGGCGCGGAGGCGATGGGTGCGACGCTGTACGAGCTGCCGCCCGGCGAGGCGAGCTTCCCGTACCACTACGAGTACGGCTGCGAGGAGTGGCTGCTGGTCGTCACCGGAACTCCCACGCTGCGTGATCCCGACGGCACCCACACGCTCGACGCGGGGGACCTCGTCTGCTTCCGCGAGGGCCCGGCCGGCGCGCATCGGCTCGTCAACGAGGGGGACGAGCCCAGCCGGGTGATCCTCTTCTCGACCAAGGGACGGCCCGCGGTCGTGGTCTTCCCGGACAGCGCGAAGCTGCTGGCGTTCACCGGGGACGAGCGCGACGACGTCATCGTCCGGCGTGCGGACGCGGTCGACTACTGGGACGGCGAGGTCGACCGGAGCAGCGGGACGGGAAGCGGCGCCAATTCGAAGGGCAGCAGCTCGACCGCCCGCTCGTAGCGCTCGACCAGCGTCCGGCGATCGGGCCCGGAGAGCGCGATCACGGCGAGGCGGTGCGAGAGTACGTCGTCGTCGTTCTCGCTCAGCCGCTGGCCCTCGCGCACGAGGATCTCGACGCGTGCGCCCGGCAGCGCGTCGGTCACGATCGCCGGGTCGGGCACGCTGCGAACGATGGCGTCGCTGTAGGCGCGCAGCAGGAAGCTGGCGGCGACGACGTCCGTGCGCGCCGGCGGCAGCACCGGCGAGCCGCCCGCCGCGAGCTCCAGCTGCAGCTCGTAGGTCGACACGCCGTGCACCGCTCTCACCAGTGGGGCGAACTGCGAGGCCATCCGGCCGTTCACCTCCACGATCCAGACGCGGCCGTCCCCGGCCACGAAGAACTCGATGTTGAAGAGCGACTGGTCGAACCCGAGGGCGGGCATCAGCGTCTCGGCGACCTCGGCCATCCGCTCGTGCGCGGCCTCCGGCACGGTGCTCGGGTACTCGAAGCGCAGGAAGCTGATGCCGTTGGGGTGCAGCACCGCATCGGTCACGCCGATCGGCGTCATCCGGCCGCGATGCATGAACCCTTCGAAGGTGACCAGGCGGCCGGACAGCAGCTGCTCGGCGATCAGGTGGCGGAAGCTCGCGCGCCGGGCGCTCGCGAGCACCTCGGCGAGCCGCTCGTCGGAGTCGACGCGGTAGGCGTGCTGCGACAGGTGGCCCAGCACCGGCTTGAGGAAGAACGGATAGGGGAGGGGCGGGCGGTCCGGCGGTCGCAGGGCGTCGAGCGGCGCGAATGCGGGGGTGGCCTCCGGAACCGTCGCGGCCTGGATGCGGCGGCACGCGAGCTTGTCGTGGCAGCGCATGAACGCCTCGTATCCCGGCCCGGGGAGCCCGAGCCGGTCCGCGACCACGACTGCAAGCGCCGCAGTGGAGTCGCTCGAGCCGAACACGCCGTCGACGCCGGGCCCCTCGTCGAACGTCAGGTCGTACCGCGCGAGCAGCCTGCCGTCGGCGAGATTCAGGAGGTCTCGCCTGGTGGGCGCAACCACCAGCAGCCGCTTCATGCTCGTCGATCCCTCCAGTGCGCGAGCGTTTCGCCCGCCGCCGCGGCGGCGGTTGGCAGATGGTAGCGACCGATCGCGTCCCGCGCGACTCAGCCCCAGAGGCGGGCGGCGGCCTCCGCGATCGTGCGCAGCTTGGCGCGCTCGTCGTCCACGGTGACGGCGTTGCCGATCACGGACGTCGCGAACCCGCACTGCGGCGAGATCGCGAGCCGCTCGAGGTCGATGTGCGCGGCGGCCTCGCGCGTGCGCCGCTGGAGTTCGTCGGCGGTCTCCCGGCGTCCGGACTTCGTCGTGACCAGCCCGAGCACCACCATACGGTCGTCGGGCACCTCGCGCAGCGGCTCGAACCCGCCGGACCGCTCGTCGTCGTACTCGAGCAGCAGCCGCTGCGCCCGGACGCCGCGGAACACGCGTGGCGCGATCGGGTCGTAGCCGCCGGACACGAGCCAGCGGCTGCCCTGGTTGCCGCGGCAGAGGTGGAAGCCGAACGTGACCCCCGGCGCCGCGTCGATCACCGCGTTGTCGAGCTCGATGCCGCGGTCGAGCCATCGCTCCAGCGTCCAGCCCTGCGATTCGTAGAACGCCCGCGTGGCGGGATCGATCAGCAGCGGGTAGTGGGGCGCGTCGAGCTGGAGGTAGACGGCGCCCAGCCGGGCCAGCTCCCGCACCTCGTCGCACATGATGGCCACGACGTCCTCGAGGAACGCGTCCAGGGTCGGATAGGCGTCGCGCGACACGTCCGGCGACCAGAGGTTCGCGTATAGGCTGGGGCTTGTCAGCGTCACCTTCGGGATCCGCGTGGTGCGGCCGCGCAGGTACGTGAGCTCCTCGGCCGCGATGTGCCGGCGCCTCGCGAGCGGCTGTTTCACGCCGAGCCGGGGCGGCCGGTCGGTGGCCTTGTCGCCGACGTCCTGGCCGCCGTGCCACTCGCCCCAGAGGTAGGCATCGAGCGGAACCTCGCCGAAGCCGTCGACCGCGTCCGGCAGGCCGCTCTGGAAGGACAGGCGGCGCATCTCGCCGTCGGTCACGACGTCGATGCCGGCCTGCTCCTGGAGGCGCACGGCGGCGTCGACGGCCTCGTCCTCGATGCGCTTGAACTCCGGCGGGGCAAGGTCACCGCGCTCGAAGCGCTCACGGGCGGCGAGCAGCTCAGGCGGGCGCAGCAGGCTGCCGACGACGTCAGTATGGGCGCGCACCATGCGGCGGCAGCCTACCGCGCCGCCGCCGGGCGGAACCGGCGCAGGAGCGTCACGAAGCCGTAGCAGCCCCCGGCACGGGCTCTGAGCCCTTTTCGGGCCGATATCGGACGCTGGCGCCGGTTCGGTGTGACGATCACCGCCCGACGCGCACGAGGGCGTGCCGCAGCCGTCGCAGCGCCCGACGCGGGCTCTGAGCCCTTTTCGGGCCGGTATCGGACGGTTCGGGGTCGTGGTCTTTCGATGGGGAGCGCCTGCCCGGTACGCTTGTCCCATGCCGGCAGTCGCCATCACGCCCCACCAGTGGGTCGCGCGCCTGCGCGGCCGCGATCTGGCGCCCGTGGGCGCCGACGGCACCGCGCCCCTGCGGGTCGGCATGTTCCGCTTTCCCGGCCTGCCCGAGCGGCTCGTGCTCCCGCCGCTCGACGCGCACTACATCTCCTTCACCGTGGCCGGCCGCCTGATCATCGAGCGCGAGCTCAGCGGCCGCCGCGAGCGGGCCGCGTTCCGGCCGGGCATGTCGCTGATCTTCCCGGCCGGCGAGGAGAACGCCTGGCGGTGGAACCGCTCGACGGACGAGCTGCACCTCTACGTGTCACCGTCGTGGCTCGCCGAGGCCGCCGACGCGGCCGGCGCGGCGGCCCCCGTCCTGCGTCCGCGGTTCGCGTTCGAGGACCGCGTCCTGCACTCCCTGGCGACCGCGCTACTCGAGGAGCACCGCACCGGCGGGCTCGGCGGGGCGCTGTTCCGGCAGTCGGCGGCCGAGACGATCGCGCTGCGTCTGCTCCGCGACCACTGCACCGTCGCGTCGGCGCCTGCGCCGGCTGCCGCCCTTGCGCCGGCCCGCCTGCGCCGCGTCCGCGATCTGGTCGAGGACCGGCTCGACGAGCCGCTGTCCCTCGACGACATGGCCGATGCCGCCGGCCTCAGCCGCGCCCACTTCGCGCGCTGCTTCCGCGCGGCGACCGGGACGACGCCGTACGGCTATGTTCGGGAGCGGCGCGTGGCTCGCGCACGCGACCTGCTCCAGCGATCCGCGCTCTCCATCGCCGAGATCGCCGCGACGACCGGCTTCCACTCCCAGAGCCACATGGGGCGCGTCTTCCGCGGCTCCACGGGCATGTCGCCGGGTGAGTACCGCCGGCGCGTCGGCGGCTGAACCGCACCGCCGTGCCAGCCGCAGCACGGATGTGCCAGCGCGGCGAGCCGCGGCGCGGGATCATGACCCTGTGGACGAGTTTCCGGCCAAGATGTGGGGCGACGAGGAGTACTTCGGGCTCGGCCACGAGTTCGACCCGCACTGGTTCCTGAGCGACGACGACCGGGCGCTCGAGCGCGACATCATCGACGCGTGCCAGCGGGTGATCCGTCCGCTCGCCGTCGAGTGCGACCGCACGGGGGAGTACCCCCGCGCGAGCGTCGACGAGCTGGGCCGCCTGCGGCTGCTCGCCATGATCGCACCGGAGCGGTACGGCTGCCGCGCGTCCAGCCACACCCAGGTGCTGATGGCGACCGAGGCGATCGCCCGCTACGGCTGCCCGTCCACCGCGGTCATCTTCATGATGCACCTGGTGGCCGTCGCCGGACTGGTCTTCCGGTCCGGCGGCAACGACGAGATCGAGTCGCTGCTCCGGCGCTTGGATCCCGAGGCGCTGATCGGCACCGCGTCCTACACCGACCCCGAGACGGGCGGGCACTTCTGGTATCCCAAGACCTCGGGCGCGGAGCGGGTGGACGGCGGCTGGCACGTCCGCAAGTCCGGCGCGTTCACCACCTCCAGCGGCTACGCGGACTGGTACCTGACCCAGACGACCAGCCCCGACTTCGACGGCAACTACGCCGACCTCAGCGTGTTCCTGCTCTACGGCGACGAGGTGCAGGGCAGCCCCGGCCGGTGGGACGCGATGGGGATGCATGCAAACCAGTCCGGCCCCGTGACGATCGACGCGGTGATCCCCGCGAACCGGATCGTCGGATGGCCGGGCGACGGCGCCCGCTCGAACGACGAGGCGATCGACCCGCTCGCGTTCCTCATGTACGCCGGCGCGTACAACGGCGTTGCGATGGCCTGCCTCGACGTCGCCCGTCGGCACGCCCTGCGCACCTCGCACGCGCAGTACGGCCGCCGCATCGCCGACTACGCCACCTCGCAGGATGCCTACGGCCGCGCGCTGTGCGAGGCGCAGGCGTCCCGGCTGTTCGCCTACGGCATGGCCCAGGCGCTCGACCGGGCCACGGACGGGGGCGACTGGACGCTGTACGAGACCGACCCCGACGCCGCCCCGCGCGCCGCCTTCACGTCCTGGGGGCTCGAGGCGAAGGTGCTCGCCACCGGCCTCGCCTCGCGCGTGTCGGACGCGATGCTGCAGCTCTGCGGTGGCCGCGGGTACACCCGCGCGGCCGAGATCGAGCGGCTCGTGCGCGACGCGAAGGCGGGCTGGGTGATGGCCCCGTCCAACGAGGTGTCGCAGGGCATCGTCGGCCGCTGGGCGCTGCTCGGCGCCGACGCCGTCGACTGGTGGAACCAGAAGGTCGACGAGCGCGCCCTGCGAAACGAGCTCGGGAAGCTGGACGACGAGCAGAAGCGGCGGCTGGTCGAGGAGCTCGAAGCCGAGCTGCCCCGCGCCGGCGCCTGACGAGAGGAGACACCGTGGAGACCATTCTTCCGCCCAGGTCGGAGGACGTCACGTTCGACCCACCGGTGCTCGGCCACCTCGGCATGAAGCCCGAGCTGGTCGTGCGGGAGCCCACGGACGAGCGCGTCTGGGTCGAGATCGAGCCGAACGTGTGGTTCCGTCCGCTGTTCTTCGACATGAACTCGGGCTCGCACGGCGAGGTGCTGCGCGTACGCCGCGGCGGCGTGCTGAGCAGGCACCGCCATCCATCGCCCGTTCACGGCTTCGTGCTCAAGGGCAGCTGGCACTACCTGGAGCACACCTGGAAGGCGACGGAGGGCAGCTACGTGTTCGAGCCGCCCGGCGAGATCCACACGCTCACCGTCGAGGACGACTGCCCCGAGATGCAGACCGTGTTCATCATATGCGGGCCGGTGCTCTACATCGATGACAAGGACACCGTCGTCCACGTCGAGGACAACGTCGGGCTGATCGAGCTATGCAAGACGACCTACGAGGCGAACGGGCTCGGCGCCGACTACGTCGACCAGTTCATCCGCTGACGCCGGTTACCCCTGCCGCCCGGCAGGCGACGGGATGCCGGCCAGGCGCCTGACGACGTCGAGGCCCTCCGGGGTGCCCGGCCAGTTCCGCGACAGCGTCTCGCTGCCGGTGCGGCGCACGACCGCGCGCACGACCCAGATCACGAGGATCGCATCGTCCGCCCAGCCAACGACGGGGATCACGTCTGGGACGAGGTCGATCGGCACGGCCAGGTAGAAGAGCAGCAGCCACAGCCGCAGCCGCACCGCCCACGGGAGCGAGCGGTCCTGCGCGATGCCGCCGAGCAGCAGCAGCAGGTCGGGCAACACGCGCGCCGCCTCGCGCAGATCCGTCCGCGGACGGAAGATCATCAGCCCGCCGACGAACGCGACCCAGACGATCACGAGGCTGGCCAGGACGGCGATGACGAGCGTCAGCATCAGGCGACTCGCCAGCGCTCGAGCGCATCGAGGTCAGGGTCCATCCCGAGCCCGGGCCCGGGCGGCGGGGCGATGCTGCCGTCGTCCCCGATGTCGACCACCGACGGGAGCATCCAGTCGCGGCGCTCGGCCGACCACGCGGGCGGGTCGTAGGGCACCTCGACGAAGGGGTGCGTCGAGAAGCCGCAGGCCGCATGCAGGTTCGCGACCAGCCCATAGCCGTTCGACCAGGTGTGCGGCGACCAGACGCGGCCGAGCTGCTCGGCCCGCCGCGCGATCCGCCGGCACCCTTCGATGCCGCCGCAGAACAGGACGTCGCATTGGATCACCGCAATGCCCCCGCGCTCGAGCAGGTCGAGCGCCTCGTGCTCCTGGCGCACCATCTCGCCGGCGCCGATGCGGATCGGCGTGCCGGCCGTCAGCGCGGCGTAGCCCTCGATGTCCGCCGTGTCGAGCGGCTCCTCCAGCCAGTGGACGCGCAGCGGCTCGAGCGCCTCGGCGCAGCGGCGCGCCGTGTCGAGCTCCCACCGCGGGGAGATGTCCCCCGGCATGCGCCATCCCTGGTTGGCGTCCACCATGATCTCCATCTCGTCCCCGACTGCTGCCCTGACCGCCTCGACGACCCGCACGTCGTCGCGCCAGTCGGCATGGTGGAACCGGATCTTGAGAGCTCCCAGCCCTGCGTCCCGCAGCTCCACCGCGCGGCGCGCTCGCTCGCCGGGCTCGGCCAGCTCGCCCGTCGACGCGTACGCCCGCAGGCTCGGCTGGCGCCCACCGAGCAGCTCCCACAGCGGCCGCCCCGCGGCGCGCCCGGCGAGATCCCAGCAGGCCACCTCGACCGCCCACGGCCGCCCTCCGTGGAAGTCGACGGTCGCGCACACCCGTTGCACCGTCCCGGCGTCGCGTGGGTCGATGTCGGCGAGCAGGCGCTCGAGCAGCGCGCGGTCCGGCAGGCCGTCGCCACCGCTGGCAAAGCCGCGGCTGCCGTCGTCCGCCGTGACAATGACGAGCGTCGCATCCTGCGAGGTCCGCGGGACGGGGTCCCATGCCGCGCGGAAGGGCGGGTCGAACGGATGCCGGTAGGTTCGGGTCTCGATCGAGACGATGCGCATCAGGATCCGCCGTAGAAGGCGTTCCGCGCCGTCTCCCGCCCTTCGGCGATCGCCCGGACGGACGCCTCTGGAGCGCCCGACAGCGCGTCGTCGATCGCCTCCCTGGTGGCGACCCGCGCCGCGATCCGGCTCGCGGTCTCGTCGTTTGCCTCGGGGTCCACCCAGACCGCGACCAGCAGCACCAGCTCGCCCGCGATCTCGGCGGGCAGCCTGCCGTCGGCAACCGCGTCCATCACCCCCTGGCCGATGCCCAGCTGCGCCGCGCCCCACGTGATGCGCTGGTGGAGGTCCTCGATCGCCGGGGCCTTGTTCGTCATGATCGTGACCGGGCGCACCGCGTTACCGGCGCCCAGGCACACGACCACCGGGGCGTGCCCCGGCCGCGGGTTCGCGAGCGCTGACACGGCCGCGGCCGCGGTTGCCGACCCGCGGCGGCCGATCGCCAGATTGATGTGGCTGCCGTTCGGCACGTCGCCGGCCCAGGCCTCGCCGATCCGCCCGTCGTACTCGTCCAGGTCAGTCATGCCGCTGCTCCCGTCATGTCGAGCACCGCCCGAAGCGCCGACCCGGACTGGAGGAGGGCGAACGCCTCGTCGATGCGGTCGAGCGGCAACCTATGCGAGATCAGCCGGTCGAGCGGCAGGCGGCCGCGGCGGTAGGCGTCGAGGATGACCAGGAAGTCACGCTCCGGGCGCGCCGATCCGTACAGCGCGCCGATCACCCGGCGCTCCATGCGCGGGATGCTGAGCGCGGGCAGCGGCACGACGGCGTCCTCTCGCGGAATGCCGATGCAGACGGCGGCACCGCGGCGGCGGGTGCTGAGGAACGCCGCGAGCATCGCTTCCGGGCGTCCCGTCGCCTCGAACGCGAAGTCGACGCCGCCCCCGCTCACCGCCGCGACGGCCTCGGCGGTCGCCTCGGGCGAGCCCGCCCACTCGACCGCGTCCGTCGCGCCCAGCTCCAGGGCCGCCTCCAGCTTGGCGCCGTCCACGTCGACCGCGACGATCGGAGACGCGGACACGGCGGCGAGCCCGATCACGGCCGACAGGCCGACGCCCCCGCAGCCGACCACGGCCGCTCGCTGGCCCGGGCGCACGTTCGCCGACCGCCAGACCGCGCAGATGCCGGTGGTAACCGCGCACCCGACCAGCCCTGCGATCTCGAGCGGCACGTCCGCCGGGATAGCGACGCACGAGCGCTCCGGCACGACGGCGTGCTCGGCGAACGACGACAGGAACGAGTAGTGGTGGACGGGCTCGCCACCGCGGGACAGGCGGGTCGTCCCGTCCAGGAGGGTGCCCCGCGCCATCATCGGCCACGCCGTCCCGCAGAGGTGGGGCAGGTCGTCCAGGCACTCGGCGCACCGGCCGCACGACGGTGCCCACGACAGCGCGACGTGGTCGCCCGGCGCCACCCGCGTCACGCCGGGCCCGACCTGCTCCACGACGCCGCCGCCCTCGTGGCCGAGCACCGCCGGGCACGGCGTCTCGGCCGTGCCGTCGATCGCGTTCATGTCCGAGTGGCAGACGCCGCTCGCGTGGATGCGTACGAGCACCTCGCCGGCACCGGGCGGCGCCAGCTCGAGCTCCGTGACGACGAGCGGGTCGCCGACCCGCTCGAGCACCGCGGCCCGGGTGATCACCCGGCGGCCGGGGCCGGGTCGCCGTCCACGGCGCCGACCGGCTCCGCCGGCTCGTTCTGCAGGCGCCGCAGCTCGTCGATCGGGATGTGACAGCGGATGTGGTGCCCCGGCTCGACCTCCGCCAGCGGCGGCTCGCTGTTCACGCAGACGTCGCCCAGGAACCGCGGGCAGCGGGTGTGGAAGACGCAGCCGGTGGGCGGATCGGCCACGCTCGGCACCTCGCCGGACAGCCGGATCCGTTCGCGCTCGCCGCCCAGCGTCGGCACGGCGGAGAGCAGCGCCTCCGTGTAGGGGTGGTGCGGGCCGTCGAACACGACCTCGGCGGGGCCCAGCTCCATCAGCCGGCCGAGGTAGAGCACCGCGATCCGGTCCGACAGGTACCGGACGACGCCGAGGTCGTGGGAGATGAAGAGGTACGAGACGTGACGGTCCCGCTGCAGGTCGACGAGCAGGTTGAGGATCGCCGCCTGGACAGAGACGTCGAGCGCGCTGGTCGGCTCGTCGCAGACCACCACCTTCGGATCGCCGGCGAAAGCGCGGGCGATCGCGACCCGCTGCTTCAGCCCGCCGGACAGCGCGGTCGGGCGGACGGAGAGGTGGCGCTCCCGGAGCCGGACGCTGTCGGCCAGCGCCCGCAGCCGCTCCTCGCGCGCCTTGCCACGGAGGCCGGCGAGCTGCGAGAGCGCGCGGCCGATCAGCCGTCGCACCGTGTGGCTGCGGTTGAGCGCGCTGTCGGGGTTCTGGAACACGATCTGCAGCGCCGCCTGCTCCTCCTCGCCGCGCTTACCGACGCGGGAGGCGAGCGAGCGCCCGTCCATCTCGATGCTGCCGCCCTCATCCGGCTCGATGATGCCGAGGATGCTCTTCGCCAGAGTGGTCTTGCCGCTGCCGGATTCGCCCACGAGCCCGAGCGTCTCGCCCGGCCAGATCTCGACGGTGACGCCGTCCAGCACGTGCACCGCCGCTCCCGCCTGCCGGAACGTCTTGCCGACGTCGTTCGCCTTCAGCAGCGGCACGTCCCCGCGGGGGGCGGGGGCGCCGGCCGCGATGTCGGCGGGCGTGGTTCGCGGCATCGCGGGCGCCTGCTGCCAGTGGTAGCAGCGGCTGATGTGGCCGGGAGCGGTCTCGACGGGGGGTGGAGGGCTGGCGTGGCACTCGTCGGTCGCGAGCGGGCAGCGGTCCGAGAACACGCAGCCCTGGAGGAACGCCCCGGGGAGCGGGAGGAACCCGGGGATGGTGTCGAGCCGGCCATGATCCTTGCGGTGGCCGCGCGCCGAGATGCAGCGCAGCAGGCCGACGGTGTAGGGGTGCCGCGGATTCGCCAGCACCTCGGCGGACAGGCCCTCCTCGACCAGCTCGCCCGCGTAGAGCACGCCGATGCGGTCGCACATCTTCGAGATCACGCCGAGGTCGTGCGAGATGAACAGCACGGCGGTGTTGAACTCGGCCCGCAGGTGTGAGACCAGGTCGAGCACCTCGGCCTCGACCGTTGCATCGAGCGCGGTCGTCGGCTCGTCGAGGATCAGCAGCGTCGGGTCGGACGCGAGCGCCATCGCGATCACCACGCGCTGCTGCATGCCGCCGGAGAGCTGGTGGGGATAGCGCTGCGCCACCGAGTCGACGTCGGCGATCTGCACCTTGCGCAGCATGCCGGTCGCGAGGTCGCGTGCTTCCTTGCCGCGCTTCCCGGCCACCTCGAACGCCTCGGCCACCTGCCGGCCGATGCGGATGGACGGGTTGAGCGCGCGGCTCGGATCCTGGTAGACCATCGAGACGGGGCCTGCCCGGAGCCGACGCAGATCCGGGGCCGACATCGCCGTCAGGTCGCGGCCGTCGATGCGGATCGACCCGCTGCGGATACGGCCGTTGCCCGGCAGGTAGCGGACAGCCGCCTGGGCGACCGTCGATTTCCCGCATCCCGACTCGCCGACGAGCCCGTAGCTCTCGCCCTGGCCGATCGTGAACGAGATGCCGCGGAGCACCTGCCGGTCGATCCCGCGCACCCGGTACGCCACATCGAGGTCGAGCACCTCGAGCGCGGGCGCGGTGGCGACGGGCGTCTCGACGACGAGGTCCGCGCTCATTCCGTCACCGCCCGCTGCAGGCCGTCAGCGATCAGATTCACGGCCACGACGAGCGACGCGATCGCCATGGCCGGGCCCAGCGACTCCCACCAGAAGCCGGCCGAGATCAGCGCGTAGGCGTCGTTGATCTGGGCGCCCCAGTCGGGCGACGGCGGCTGCGGCCCGAAGCCCAGGAACGAGAGCGTGGCGACCGCGAAGATGGCATAGCCGACGCGCACGGTGAACTCGACGAGGACCGGCGGCAGCACATTCGGCAGCACCTCGGCGAAGAGGATGTAGGGCGCCTTCTCGCCGCGCAGCTCCGCCGCGGTGACGTACTCCTGCTCGCGCTCCGAGAGCACGGCTGCGCGCACTGTGCGTGCGATGATCGGGGCGAACACCAGCCCGATCACGAGCACCAGCGTGAGGTTGGAGGTGCCCGTGGCGGCCAGCACGGTGAGCGCGACGATTACCAGGGGCAGCGCCAGCACCGCCTCCACCATGCGGCTGAGAATGTCGTCCGTGAGCCCGCGGAAGTAGCCCATCGTGAGCCCCAGCGCCGTGCCCAGGATCGTGCCGAGCAGCGTCGCCAGCGGAGCCACCAGCAGGATGTTGCGCGATCCCACGATCACACGAGAGAAGACGTCGCGGCCGAGCGCGTCGGTGCCGGCCCAGTGCGCCGACGACGGGCGCGCGTTGTGGTCGAGCAGGTTCTGCTGGTAGGCGTCGTGCGGTGCGATGTGGCTGCCGAACAGCGCGCAGAGCACCCAGAACGCCAGGATCAGGCCACCCACCCACACGGTCTTCGAGCGGAGGATCAGGCGCAGCGTCTCGCGACGCGCCTGGGCGGCGGTCTCGGTCGCGGGCTGGAGGACGGCCGGGTTGTTGCCCTCGGCGGTCGTCGCGCTCACGATGCGTCGCCCCCCACCCGGATCCGCGGGTTCAGCGCGGCCGACAGGATGTCGGCCGTGAGGGTGGCCAGGAGGTAGACCACGCCGACCAGCAGCACCGCCGACTCGAGCACGGGGTAGTCCTTCTGGTGGGCGGCGTTGAAGAGCAGCTGGCCGACGCCGTTGTAGTTGAACAGCCGCTCGACCACCACCAGGCCGCCGATCAGATATCCCGTCTGCGTGGCGACGACGGCGATCGTCGGCAGGAGCGAGTTGCGCAGGACGTGCCGGAAGATTACCGTGCGGCGGGACAGGCCCTTCAGGTATGCCGTGCGGGTGTAGTCGGAGTGCAGTGCGTCGATCGTGCCCGCGCGGGAGATGCGGGCGATGTAGCCGAACAGGACGAGGGTCAGTGCGAGCGCGGGGAGGAGCAGGTACTTGAGCTGCTCGATCGGGCCGGTGCCCGGCGGCCAGGATGCGGACACGGGGAGCAGGTTCAGCCACAGCCCGAAGATCGACAGCAGCACGATGCCTCCGACGAATTCCGGCATCACGGCGGCGGACAGGCCGCCGACGGAGATCACCCGGTCGACCCACCGCCCCTCGTTGAGCGCGGACACGACGCCGCCGAGGATTCCCAGAGGGACGACGAGCACGAACGCCAGGAGCGCCAGCTTCAGCGAGTTGTCGAGCGCCGACCTGAGCATGTCGGACACCGGCCGCTTCTGGGCGTAGGACGTGCCGAGGTCACCGCGCACCACGCCGCCGATCCAGTCGCCGTACTGGGTGATCAGCGGACGGTCGGTGCCGAGGTCGTGGTTGATCGCCTTCACCGTTGCCTCGCTGGCGAACGGACCGGCGAGCGCCCGGCCCGGGTTGCCTGGAAGCACCGTCGTGCCGAGGAAGATCAGCATGGACAGCAGCCACAGGGTGACCAGGCCGAGCGCAAACCGTTTTGCGAGAAAGCGGATCATCTGGTGACGCCCGGGATGACGGCTCCGCAGTGAGCCGTCGTCAGGCCACCGACACCTGGTCGGTCCACGTCTGCCCCATCGCCGACGCCCGAAGACCGGAGAGGCCGGCGCGCGTCGCCGAGAGGTAGTTGTAGAAGTAGGCGAAGATGATCGGCGTCTCGTCGAGCAGCAGCTCCTGGAGCTGCTTGGCGTAGCCGCGCTGGCTCTGCAGATCGACAGCGCCGATGTACTGGGCCACCAGCTTGTCGTACTGCGGGTTCTTGAAGTGGGCCGCGTTCCAGGTGCCG
>DASWRM010000022.1 GCA_036403155.1 Gaiellales bacterium
CGAGACGACCATCAGGAACACCGTATTGATGAAGAGCAGCGTGCGGTCGACTCGCGCCATGCATCCCACGCACTCGTGGTGGTTGACCCAGATGATGCCGATGATGAGGAAGCTGGTCGCGTAGGCGAGATAGCTCGGCCAAAGGTCGATCAGCGCGCGGCCGAGGTGGGCGTCGTCGCTCGACCCGACGCCGATCTCCAGCACCAGCAGCGTTGCCGCGATGGCGAACACGCCGTCGCTGAAGGTCTCCATCCGGGTCGTGCCCAGCTCGCCCATGTCGACATCTTCGCCGTCGCCGCGGACGCTCCCCGGTGGATCAGGCAGACAGCCGCGCGCGCGCCGCGTCTGCGGGAGTGTCGACGTCGAGCGCGATGCCGGGCAGGTCGACCACAGCCACCGTCAGCCCCGCCTGCTCCGCGCGCGCCGCGTGCGCGCGCGCGCTCTGCGCTTCCCCGAACGCTGGCACCACGGCGTCGGCCGGGCGCAGCCCCAGGGCGTTGGTGCCACCGTCGTGCGCACGGCCGATCGCCACGCCGGCGGCGGGGATTGCGGCAGCCAGTGTGCGGATCTCGTCCGCAGTCACCAGTGGCAGGTCGCCGGCGAGGAACAGCACCGACTCCGGCAGCGACGACAGCCGGCCGAGGGCATGCACGAGCCCCTCGTTCCACGGCAGTCCGCCGTCCGATATCAGCCCGACGCCGAGGCCGTCCGCGATCGACGGTGCCCGCGGCTCGGAGCTGGCGAGCGCGACCGGCCCCACGTCCGCGGCGAGTGCCTGCGCGGCGACGTGGCCGAGCATCGAGAGCATCAACGCGCGCCGCTGCTCGGCACCGATCTCGGGGTGGAGGCGCCGCTTGGCCGCTTCCAGATGCTTCAGCGGAATCAGGACATGCGTGGCGATATCGGGAATCTAGACTGCGCTTCTGTGATCACCCTTGGATACAAGGCGTCGGCCGAGCAGTTCGCGCCGCAGGCGCTGCTCGACTACGCCCTCGCGGCCGAGGAGCACGGCTTCGACAGCGTCGCGGTCTCCGATCACTTCCAGCCCTTCCGCCATACCGGCGGGCATGCCCCGGCCGCGCTTCCCTGGCTGGGCGCGCTCGCCGCGCGCAGCGAGCGCATCCGCATCGGCACGAGCGTCTCGACCCCGACGCTGCGTTTTCATCCCTCGATGGTGGCCCAGGCGTTCGCCACGCTCGGGTGCCTCGCGCCCGGCCGTGTGTGGCTGGGCGCCGGCACGGGCGAGTCATTGAACGAGGTGCCGCCGCTCGGGATCGAGTGGCCGAAGTTCGGCGAGCGGCTCGCACGGCTGCGCGAGGCGATCGAGCTGATCCGGACGCTCTGGCGCGAAGAGCGGGTCAGCTTCGAGGGCCGCTACTACAGGACGTTCCGCGCAACGGTCTACGACCGGCCGGACGAGCCCGTGCCCATACTGATCGCCGCCGCGGGACCGAAGGCCGCCGAGTTCGCGGGCGCGGAGGGCGACGGCTTCATCACCACCAGCGGAAAGGCTCGGGAGCTCTACGTGGACACGCTGCTGCCGGCGGTGGAGCGCGGCGCACGGGAGGCCGGCCGCGACCCGGCCGCGGCCGAGCGGCTGCTCGAGGTGAAGGTCTCGTTCGACCACGACCTCGAGCGGGCCCGCGAGGAGTGCGGATTCTGGGCGGCCCTCGCGCTTCCCGCCGAGAGCAAGCAGGGCATCGACGACCCGCTGGAGCTCGAGCGCCTCGCAGCCGAGGAGCACGTGAAGGCCGAGTCCCGGTTCATCGTCACGGGCGATCCGGAGGAGGTCGCCGACCGGGTGGCACCGTACGTCGACATGGGGTTTCGCCACCTGGTGTTCCACAGCCCGGCACCCGACCAGTGGCCGTTCCTGGAGCGGTTCGGCGCCGAGGTGCTGCCGCTGTTGCGCTCGCGGTTCGGCTGAGGAGTCGCGGGCGGCCGTCGGGTGCCGTCCGGCCGGGTCAGCCCCCTGCCGGGGGCAGACCCGCCGTGCAACCGGCAGCCCGTCCCCCAGCCACTCGCGCGCCGGGACGGGTCTGCCCCGAACGGGGCTGACCCGGCAGCCCGTCCCCCAGCCCCTCGCGCGCCCTCAGTGGTGGTAGACGAACCGCTCCGGCTCGATCACGACCTTCACCCGCGCCACTCCCTCGACGTAGTTCTCGAACGGCTGCCCGGTGTACTTCAGCGACAGCTGGTTGATGTGCTCGCGGGCACCCTCGTGCGTCATCTCCGCGACGCGGCCGCGGATCTCGACCGCGCGGTACCCGTCGGCCACGTCGATCACCTCGAGGGTGACCCGCGGATCGCGCCGCATGTTGCGCCACTTGACACGGCCCTCTGCGGTGTTGAAGACCGGCCGCCCGTCCTCGAGGTCGACCCAGATCGGCGAGACCTGCACGGTGCCGTCCGCGTTCACCGTGCCCAGGTGGCCGAAGTTCGGGCCGGCGAGCAGCTCGCGCGCGAGCGCGGCCGCGTCCACGCGGCTCATAGGTGTGCCACCCGTTCCCGCAGCTCCTCACCGATCAACCGCACCGCGTCGATGTCACGGTGGTCGAGGTGCTGGAGCATCGCCCGCTGCAAGCCGGCGGCGGCCAGCTCTTCGAGCTGCCCGGCCACCTCGTCCACGGTGCCGCAGATCCAGCCGCCCGTGTCCTCTGCGAGCAGCTGCTCGCCGCTCTTGCCGTCGAAATGGATCTGGCCGAGGCGGTCTGCCCGCCGGATCAGGTCGTCGCGGTCCCTGCCGATCAGCGTCGTCTCCATGAACGAGAACACGAGCGGATCGCGTCCGTGGCGCTGCGCCGCCGCGTCGAGCGACGAGCGGATCGCGCGGCACTCCTGCGGGTCTGCGGAGACGACGTTGTACTCCTGAGCGAAGCGGGCGGCGAGCTCGACGGTGCGCGGCTTGCCGCCGCCGCCGACGATCACCGGCGGGTGGGGCCGCTGCACCGGCTTGGGGAGCGCGCGGCAGTTCTCCAGCCGGTAGTGCCGCCCGTCGAAGGAGAACTCGTCCTGCGTCCATTGCGACACCACGATCTCGAGCTGCTCCTCGAGCATCTCCATCCGCTCGCGTATCGGCGGGAACGGGAACCCGAACGTCGTGTGCTCCAGCTCGTACCAGCCGGCGCCGAGCCCGAACTCGACCCGGCCGCCGGATACGTGGTCGACCGTCGTCGCCGCGTTCGCGGCGAGCGACGGGTGGCGGAACGTCACCGGCGAGACCATGGTGCCCAGCCGGACGCGCGATGTGCGCGCCGCGATGGCGGCCAGCGTCGTCCACGCGTCGTGCGACCCGCGCCCGATCAGCCCGCCGCCGGAGAGGTAGTGATCCGAGCGAAACAGCGTCTCGATGCCGCTCGCCTCGCACGCATCCGCGAGCGCCACCCAGTCGTCCCAGGTGACGTCCTCCTGGCCCTCGATCATCAGGCAGAGCCGCACTACCAGCGCTCTCGATGCACCATCTCGTCCAGCGGCCTGCGGGCCGACTCCGGGATCGGATGCGTGAGCAGCGACGGATCCGCGGGGTGGCCGAACGACACCAGCAGGTCGCAGCGCATGTCATCCGGGAAGCCGAGCAGCTCGCGCGTCAGGAGCGGGTCGTAGACCGACGCGTGGCAGCTCCCGATCCCGAGCTCCCAGGCGGCCAGCATCATGTTGCGGACGCACTGGCCGGTGTCGAACGCGAAGAGCTCCCGCTCCCAGCCGGCGTCTGACTTCGGGACTATGACGGCGACGGCGGCCGCTGCACCGGACAGGTGGCCGGCGTAGTCGCCGATCTTCGAGAGCTGTTGCAGGTGCTCCCTGTCCGTACAGACGATGAACGACCAGCGTTGATCGTTCTTCGAGCTCGGCGAGAGCCGCGCCGCCGCGAGGATGCGCGCGATCTCCTCGCCGGTCAGCGGCCGCGGTTCGAACCGGCGCACCGCGCGGGCGGTGCAGAGGGCCGTGAAGACGTCCATGGCGGCGGAGACTACCGGGGGCGCCCGCCCCAGTGAGCGCCCCCTGGCCCCAATCCCGCTACCGGGCCCGCGCGGTCGCGGTGCCCATGCCCCCGCCCGCGTCGCGCAGCTTGTCGCGC
>DASWRM010000023.1 GCA_036403155.1 Gaiellales bacterium
CGGCGGCTAGGGGCCGCTGCTCAAGGTCCAGAGCAGGTCCGCACGGTAGACCTCGTTGGCGGGCAGGGCGCGCAGGGTGGTTGCGGTGGAGAGCGACAGGCTCGTGGCGCTGAGGCCGGTCGTCTGCCACGGGCCGAGCCCGGCGCCGCCCGCCGCGGCCGCGGCCACCTTCGTCGGCGCGGCCGAGTCGAGCGTGCAGCCGGCGCCGCACTGGAAAGTCGGGGCCGTGCCGTTGGCTCCGGTGAACGAGGCGCCGGTCGACGTGAGCTTGAGCGACCCAGCCGGGAGTGTCTGCCCACCGGTGACATACCCGAACGGGTGCGATGCGCAGCCGCCGGCCTGCGTGCAGTACTGCTTCAGCACCGCGCTCTTGCCGCCCGAGCCGTCTCCCGCGGAAGTCACGTTCCAGCCGGAGCTCGACCCGGTCGTGTCGTCGACCGCGAAGTCGCTCATCTGGGCGGTCGTGGTCTGCGCCTGTCCGTTCAGGGTCACCCCCGGGAGGGTGCCCGCGTCCGGGGCGACGTCGAAGGCGAGTGTGCCCGCGGCGGGTTTGACCCAGAACATGGCGGTTCCCCAGGTGCTGGTCGGGGAGATCGTGCCGGTCTTGTTGCCCGTTGCCGCGGCCGTTGGCTGGATGAAGTCGCCGTTGTAGCCGCGGATCTGAGCACCGCCGCCAGTCGTGGCGAGGTTGACGCGCGTCGTCGTGCCGGCCGGCGGCGTCAGGCTGACATTGCCCGAAGCGACGCTGGTCGTCCCGCCGAGCAAGACGAGCGAGTTGGCGACCGGGGTCGTGACTCCGGTGAAGGTGATCGTGGTGCCCGAGTTGCCGTTGACGGCGGGGGTGCCGATCGAAGACGTGTCGACCCCGACGTAGCTCGTCATCCGCCCGACGGCCTTCCGCGACGTCCCGAGGTTCCACGTGTAGGAGGCGCCGGCGACATCTGCGGCGGTCGCCAGGCGCCAGTGGACCACGCTGTAGGTCGAGCCCACGCCCTGGGCCGAGACTAGCTGGTTCCAGGCCCCGGGAGGCGTGATCGCGGCCGTGCCAGTGGCATCGACATCGGCGATGAGAAAGTCGCCCACGGCAACGCCGCTTGGCACTGTCATGGCGATCGACGTCGAGCCGCCTGCGCTCTCGACCGACGTGGATGTGCGGTAGTAGATGGCGGCGTCCGCAGGGCCCGCGGCCGTCAGGATCAGCGCCACGACGAGGGCAAGGAACGCGGATGCGGTGGAGGGAGGTCGCATGCAGCGCGGGCGCGCTCGTGCGAACGCGGCCACGCGTCAATATCGGCAGGTAGGCCGGAATCTTCAAGCGGTTCGTACATGCGTCCGCCCGATGTAGGTATTTCGTCGAGAAGCCGATAGCTGGGCTGGGCAGAGTGCCCCGCGGCCCTCATGGACGGGGGCCATCAAGCGAAAGGTCACGGAGGACCGCAATGCGATCACGACAAGCGAAACGTGCACTCGTGGCCGTCGCCGCTGTGGCGACGATGCTCGCGACGACGTCCCCGGCCCTGGCTGCGACGTCGAGCGACACCACACAGTTCTCGGTCACGCCGGGAAGCCTGGCCTTCACGGCGACCGTGCCGGACGTGCCGAACCTGCCTGCCCTGACCCTCAACGGCCAGTCGCAGACGCTCAACGGCACGATGAACAACTTCGGCGTCGACGACGCCACCGGCAGCGCCGCGGGCTGGAACGTCACGGTGAGCGGCGACAGCAGCGGCGGCAAGAGCGCAGTCTTCAAGCGCTACTGCCCGAATGCGACGTGCGGAGCCGACTCGGGTCCGGCATACGTCGCGGGCGGTGCCACGCTCGCTGCCAACACGATCACGCTCAACAGCACGAGCGCGAGCTTCACCGGGCTGAACGGCACCACGGGCACTGCCCCGACGAACCAGTGCAACGCAGGCTGCTTCGTCGATGCGCCGTCGGCATCGCCGGTGAAGATCGTCTCGGCCGCTTCAGGCGCGGGCATGGGCACATGGGGCAGCACGGGCTGGACCGGCACGAGCATCGCGGCCGCGACCCCGAGCACCGTCACCGCACTTCCGGCGAACGAGGTCTACCGCGTAGACCTGCTCTGGACGCTCGGCAGCGGGCCGTAGCCAAAGCGCGTTAATACCCGGCCGTCCGGGTGCCGATAGAGGGCGGGACGGCATGAGAACGCCCTCCACTCTCATCGCCTCGCCGGCGCTCCTCGTAGGCGCCGCTGCCATCGCAGCGGCGTTTGCGCCTTGTGCGGCGGCGACGGCCTCACACGCTCCGGCGGTTACTGTCGCGGTGCATCCCGCGTCCGGACCGTCGACCAGCTACTTCACGCTCTCGTCGCGTGCGGGCGACACGGTCACGGCCGGCACGCTCGAGCTCGACAACCCTCGCAAGCGGCGCGCCGTGGTCCGGATCGATCCTGTCGGCGCGCTCACCGCCAGCACGCTCGGCTCTGCCTACGGCGTGGCGGGTTCGGCGATCTCGCGGGAGGCGGCATGGGTCGGCCTGCCGACGCGCCGCATCGTTCTCGCCCCAGGCGCGACTGTCAGGTTGCCGGTGACCGTGGCGGTCCCGCGCGGCATCGGCGCCGGCGACTACCTCAGCGGCATCAGCGTCGAGGCGCTCGGGCAGCACCACCAGGCGCGTGTGCGCGGGAACATCGCGGTGTCGAGCATCCAGCGCTACGCGGTCGGCATGCTCGTGAAGGTCCCGGGGCCGCGCTCTCCACTCATCCACATCACGAGCGCACGGATCGCGCGCGAGCCGGCCGGCCTCACCTTCTACCTCCATGCGAGGAACGCCGGGAACGCCATCCTCCAGAACGTGCGTGGACGCGTGCTGATCACGCGCGGCCACCGCACCGTCGCACGCGCGCCGCTCGGCCCAGGCACTTTCGTGACGGGCACCTCAATCGACTACCCGCTGCTCGTCGCGCGCGAGCAGCCGCGCGAGGGCGCCTCCTATCGCGTCCGCGCATTCATGCGCTACCAGGGCGGCATCGCGCGGTTCGACAGCAAGGTGACCTTCAGCCACGCGGCCGCGAAGGCGCAGCAGGACTTCGGCGGACGCCCGCTCACCGACGGCCGCTCCAGCGGCATCGCGACTTGGCTGGTGGTGGCCTCCGGCCTGTTACTGGCTGTGTTCTTTCTGATCGCTCTCTTCATCTTCCTCCGCCGCAGG
>DASWRM010000024.1 GCA_036403155.1 Gaiellales bacterium
CCGGCCACACCGGCGCCCAGTATCAGCACCGAAGCGGGCTTGATCGTGCCCGCGGCGGTCGTGAGCATCGGGAAGAAGCGGCCCATGTCGACCGCGGCGACCAGGACGGCCCGGTAGCCGCCGATCGACGCCTGCGACGACAGCGCGTCCATCGACTGCGCGCGGCTGATGCGCGGGATCGCCTCCATCGCGAAGGCCGTGACGCCCCTGTCGGCGAGCGCCCGCGTGGTGTCGGCGCTCGTGAGCGGCGCGAGGAAGCCGATCAGCACCGAGCCGCTGCTGAGCTGCCCGATCTCCTCGGTCGTGGGAGTCCGGACGACCGCGACCACCTCCGCACCCCACGCGTCGGAGGCCGACCCGACCGTCGCGCCGGCGTCCGTGTAGGCAGAGTCGAGGAAGTGCGCGAGCTCGCCCGCGCCGGCCTCCACCACGGTCTCGACGCCGCGGGTGGACAGCTTCTTCGCCGTTTCGGGCACGAGCGCGACTCGCCTCTCGCCCTGGGCGGACTGGTTCGGTACTCCGAGCTTCATCGGGGGGCGCGAGAGAATATAAGGGCCTGGCGCCGGTCAGCCGGCCGGCGACAGCTCGAACCGACCGAAGTGCTCGGGCTCGCGTGCGATCTGGCTCAGGAGGCCCTCGCTGTAGGTGCGGTCGTAGGCCCAGGCCAGGACCAGCAGCTTCGTCCGGACCAGCGGAGCGATCGGCCCGGCGTCGCTGCCGAGCGCGTTCGCGAAGCGCGCGAACGCCACCACCTTGCCGGCGCGCTCGCCCTGGCTGAGGCCCTCCCAGTTCGGCCGCAGCTCGCGCTCGTACAACTCGTCCTCGTCGATTCCCTCGCCCACGAGAGCGCGCAGATCGGCCGTCGGGGCGCGCTCGAGCAGCTCGGCGGCCCCGATCGCGAGGTCGAATTCCCCCGGATCGGAGCTGTACACCAGAACGGCGCGCTCGAGCACGTCCGCCACGGCCGCGGCGTCGTTCCCGAGCACGCGACTGCGTGCCCCCCGCCGCCGCCTGAGACTGAAACGCATCGAAGCTCCCCGCCGTTGACGCAGCACCGGCACGCATGGTGCCATTTGCGCAACGTGGCCGCGCCGGTTGCCGTAGCCTCTCCTTTCGTGGCAGCCACGCCCGGAGTCGACCGCGAGCGGCCGTCCCTCTTGCGTACGATGGCGGCGAAGCCGATCGCCGTCCTGCTCGTGCTGATGATGGCCGTGGGCAGCGTGGTCCTGTGGATCGGGATCCCGGTCGGATGGGTGTGGGTGGCTTCGCGGACGGTGAAGACCTCGCAGCCCTCCTTCGGGCCGTACCTGCTGGTGCTGGTCGCGACGCCCGTGACGATGTGGCTGTGGGCAAAGCTGCTCTTCCGCCTGAACGACCTCTACAGCCGCGTGACCGGCCAGACCCACGAGGTGCGGACGCAGCTTCCGTGGCACAAGAGCATGCGCGGCGAGCGCGCGTCGAACCGGCCGACCACGGTCCTCGACCTGGTGATGATGGTCTCCGTCTCTCTCGCACTCACGGCGTTCGGGATCTGGTTCTTCTTCTTCGCCGGCTCGAGCATCCCGAACCTCTAGATGGTGCGGCTCGGGGCCGTGGCGTTGCTCGCCGTGGCCGCGGCGGTCGCGCTGATCGCAGGGGCCGGCAGCGGCGGGCGGGCGGCGCACGCCCGGCACTCGCGCCGCGCGCCGGCTCCGCGCCGCGGCTCTGAGGTCGTTCGACTCGGGAAGTCCGCCCGTGGCCGCCCGATCGACGCGCTGCACGTCGGGAGCGCCAGCCGGGCGGACCTGCTGGTCGTCGGCTGCGTCCACGGCAACGAGCCCGCAGGGATAGCGGTGACGAGGGCGCTGCGGCGCACGCTCGCGCAGCGTCCGGTCGATGC
>DASWRM010000025.1 GCA_036403155.1 Gaiellales bacterium
GGGGAGGCAGGTGCGTGCGAACTCCAGGAGCGACGCTCGCGTGTCAGCGGTGAGCACGGGGTTGCCGATGAAGTCGATCGCCCGCGCTACGGCGGTCTCCGGGTCCTCGGTCTTGCTGTAGGCGCTCTTCCACGGGTTCACGGTGCCGCCCCAGTCGCCCGGCTGCGACAGGGCGTAGATGGCGAGCTGGAAGCGCCCCTTCCAGGTCGAGGTGTCGAGCCAGGCGGAGTCGTCCCAGCCGGAGACGTTCGGCGGGTAGAAGAGCTGCTGCCCGGCCTCGCCGCAGAGCCAGACCCAGTCGCCCACGTCGATCGCCCGCCCCTGGCCGCGCAGCAGGCCGGCCGTGTACACGACCGGCGGCTTCACCATCGCCGGGCCGGTATGGAAGTCGGGATGCATGAGGATCGCCTCGACCACGGGGCGGATCCCGTAGCCCGAGTCGAGGTAGAGCTTCTGGAGCGCGGCCTGAGTGGCGGCGTCCGGCGGCGTCGGGATGAAGTAGCTCCACAGCTTCGTGACGAAGAACGACGCGTGGTACGGGTTCTCGAGCACAAGCTGGACGGCTGCCTGCCAGTCGAAGTCGCCCGACTTGCCGAACACGGTCTTGGTGCTGTGATCGTGGCGCGTGTCGTCGTAGCGGAAGTTCGTCCAGCCGGTCGGGTCGACCCACTCGGCGCGCCAGCCGGTGAGGGCGAGCGCGAGTTGGCGCACGTCCTCCTCCGTGTAGGCGCCCCGATCGGCCCCGAGAGTGAAGAGCTCCATCAGCTCGCGCGCGTAGTTCTCGTTCGCCGCGCGCTTGCGGTTGTCCACCCCGTTCAGCCAGACGAGCATCGCCGGGTCCTTGGTCACCCCGGCGACCAGATCCTTGAACGAGCCCAGGGCGCCCGCGCGGAACATCTCGTTCTGATCGATCATCAGGTGCGCGCTGTCGACGCCCGCCCTGGAGGTCGCGAACCAGTCGTGCCAGATCAGCGTCATGCGCTCGATCAGCTGCTGGTCGGAGCGCACCATGCGGTCAAGCCACCAGAGGTGGTCGTGGCCCCAGGCGTCGAAGGGTGCGATCGGACCGCTCTTGTCGCGCGGCTCGGGCCCGGTCAGGGTGGCCGCGCCCCGCGGCCGAGTGAGCGACTGCACGACGTCGGCGAGCGGCTTTCCCGAGAGCGCGTCGACGTCGCCGGGTCGCGGCCCGAAGCCGGCGCGCCAAAGGAGGCGCTTGAGCTGGTCGTTGCCGAGGTCGCGGCCGTAGATCGGCGGCCCCCCGTCGCCACTCGGATTCGGCGGCGGGTGCGGCGGCTGCGCCGGCGGCGGGATCTTGACCGGAGACATGTGGAGGCCGCGCGGTGCCTTCGGCGGCTTGTGCCGCCGACGCCGGCCGTGCACCAGCCGCTGCGGCGGGGCGTGGTTCTTCGGCTTCTTCGCGCCGCGCGCGTGCTTGTGGGTGAGCAGGGACACCTCCGCCGGTTATCGACGTGCCTGGACCCCCCTTGAGCCCGCTCCGAGCTAGGCGGACAGTGCGCTTATGGAAACGACAGCTCGACCGCCGGACCGGCCTGCGCGGCCGCCCCGATCGCGCCCGCGAAGGCGGTTGCGAGCATGTCGCGCAGCTGGTCGCGCGTGAGGTCGCGATTCGCGAGCCAGTCGAGGCAGGCGCCGTCGATGAACCACAGGAACCCGTGCAGTGCCGTGCGCACCGCTGCCGGGTCGCCCGAGCGCACCAGCACGCCGAGCATCCGCTCTACGGTGTTCGCCCGCATCTGCGCCATGTACGAGCGCACGTCGTCCGAGCCGGATGCGCTCTCGAGCAGCTTCACGTAGCTGTCGGCGTGTTCCTCGATCCAACGCAGGTAGGCGTCCAGTGCGCCTACGAGCTGGTCGGGCACGGGCAATGCCGGGTCCGGCTGGGTGAGCTCGCGGAGCTCGGCCGCCGCGGCCTCGAGGGTGGCGACGAAGAGGTCGCGCTTGCTCGGGAAGTAGTGGTAGAGGAGGCCCTTCGAGATGCCGGCCGCGCGGGCGACGTCGGCCATCGACGCATCGTCGTAGGAGTGCTCGGTGAACACGCGCGTGCCGGCCTCCAGCAGTTGGCGGCGGCGCTCGTCGGTCTGGAGGCGGGAGTAGGCGGGTCCGGCCACGGCCGGGAAGCTAGTCGCTCGACCCGGTCCCGTTGCCCCGCTGGTCGAGGCGGCCGGTCACCTGCCCGATCGCGGCCAGGATCTCGTCTGCGAGCTTGGGTCCGTCGCGGTCGAGCTCCGGCACGGCGTTCACGCGCATGATCACCTCTTCGTCGTCGACCTCCTCGACGCTGATGTGCGGATGGGAGCGGGTCGGCGTGCGAACGTGCTGCTCGAGGAACGCTTGCAGCTGGCTCGGCTTCACGTCGGGCTTGAGGCGCGCGCGGAGGTCGACCGCGGCGGGCTCGCGCAGCGGCACCACCGCGGCGGCCATCGCGACGTTGTTGGGGATCATGATCGTGTCCTCGCCCTGCGCGAGCGTCACGTAGAGGA
>DASWRM010000026.1:0-10000 GCA_036403155.1 Gaiellales bacterium
AGCTGATCGGGCCCGCGTTCTCGGAGAACCGCATCCTGGCGGCGGCGCACGCGCTCGAGCGGGCGCTGGGCTTCGAGCCCGTGCCCACGGCCTACCGGGTGGGCGGATGAGCGCACCCGCGTGGGAGCCGGTGATCGGCCTCGAGATCCACGTCCAGCTGAACACCGCGACGAAGATGTTCTGCCGCTGCGAGAACCGGTTCGGCGCCGATCCGAACACGCTCACGTGTCCGCTCTGTCTCGGCCACCCCGGGGTGCTGCCGGTGATCAACGGGGCCGCCGTCGAGAAGGCGATCCAGATCGGCTTGGCGCTGAACTGCACGATCGCCGGCCGAAGCGTGTTCCACCGCAAGAACTACTTCTATCCCGACAGCCCCAAGGCATACCAGATCAGCCAGTACGACGAGCCGATCTGCACCGGCGGCCACCTGGACGTGGAGGGCGCTCGGATCGGCATCACGCGCGCCCACCTCGAGGAGGACGCCGCCAAGCTGGTGCATACCGGTGGAGAGGCCGGGCGCATCGGCGGCGCGGAGTACTCGCTGGTCGATTTCAATCGCTGCGGAACGCCGCTGGTGGAGATCGTGACCGAGCCGGACCTTCGATCGCCGGAGCAGGCCGTGGCTTTCCTGTCGCTGCTCAAGAACACGCTCCAGACGGTGGGCGTCTCGGACTGCGACATGGAGAAGGGCTCGCTGCGCTGCGATGCGAACGTCTCCGTGCGGCGCGCCGGCGCCACGGAGCTCGGCGTCAAGACGGAGCTGAAGAACATGAACTCGTTCAAGTTCCTGGCCGAGGGCATGGCCGCGGAGATCCGCCGGCAGGTCGACCTGCTCGAGCGCGGCGACGTGGTGGTGCAGGAGACGCTGCACTACGACCCGGGCACCAAGATGCTGCGCTCGCTGCGCTCGAAGGAGCAGGCGCACGACTACCGCTACTTCCCCGAGCCCGATCTCGTGCCGCTGGCACCGGCGAGCGAGTTGGTCGACCGCCTGCGCGGCGAGCTCCCCGAGCTGCCGGCCGTCCGGACCGCCCGCTTCGCCGACGAGTACGGGCTGCCCGCGCAGTACGCCACGGATCTCAACGCCGAGGCGCGCGTGGCGAACTACTTCGAAGCGGTGGCCACGTCCGCCGATCCCAAGGCCGCCGCCGACTGGGTGCTCAACACGCGCCCCGCGCCTGTCGACGAGGTGCCCCCCGACCGGCTGGCCGAGCTGATCGGGCTGGTCTCGGCGGGGACGATCACAAGCACGATCGCCAAGCAGGTGTACGAGCTGATGCTGGCCGACCGCGATGCGTCGCCGTCCGAGCTGGTGCAGCGCCAGGGCCTCGCGTCGATCGGCGATGCGGCGCAGCTCGAGGTGATGGTCGACGAGGTGATCGAGGCGAATCCCGCGTTCGTCGAGCAGTTTCGCAACGGCAAGGACGGCGTGATCAACGCGCTCGTCGGCCAGGTGATGAAGCAGACGAAGGGCCGCGCGGACGCCCGCCAGGTGCAGGAGTTGCTGCGCTCGAAGCTGTAGGGCGCCGCCCGCTCAGGCTTTGCGGCCCGCGTGCCGATTCGTTCGAGGTGTTTCGCACGGCAACCGTCCCGCTGCGCCTGATCGCCCGCGTGCTCGACCGCGTGCAGTTCCTGCTCGACGACTCGCCGGTGGCCCTGTCCCGCACGGCGAGGCGCGTGCGGCTGGCGGTTGCGGCGCTTGCCGTCGGGTATGGCGTCATGCTGCTCGCCTCCGGCGGGCTGAGGCTCGTGGCGGGCGCGGTCGTGATCGCGGTGGCCGCCGTCGTCGCGGCCGGCCGGCTCGGCCTGTTCGCGCGCGACTGGGCGCCGGCCTTCGGCATGATGGCGGTGTACGGGGTCGCGTTCGCGGCCGCGGCGAGCCTGAACATGCCGACCTGGTATGGCCCGCAGATCGAGGCGGACCGGCTGCTCGGGCTGGGGCACGTGCCGAGCGTGTGGCTCCAGCAGCACCTCGACGCCGCTCACAGCCAGGGGCTTGCCGTGTGGACGGCATCAGCCTATGCGTCCCACTACTACTTCCCGGTCATGCTCGGGCTGTACGTCTGGTGGCGGCATCGCGACGACGGCTTCTTCGACCTGATCTACGGCTACCTGACCGCGCTCGTGCTGGCCACCGTCGTGTTCGTGCTGGCACCGACCGCGCCGCCGTGGCTGGCCAGCGAGCGCGGCTTGCTGCCGCCGCTGCACGATGTCGTCAGGAGCGGGCTGCTCGATCTGCATCTGACCACCCTCGCCGACCACAAGGGCGATCCGCATCTGTACCTGACGCGTGCAGCCTTCCCCTCGGTGCATGCGGCCTGGCCGATGGTCAGCCTGCTGGTCGCGTTTCGCCACCGCCTCCCGCGGCCGGTGCAGGCGCTGGTCGTCCTGCAGCTCGCGAGCGTCTGGTTCGCGATCGTCTACGGCGGCGAGCACTATGTCAGCGACGTGCTCGCCGGCGCGCTGGTCGCCGTGGTCGCGACGATGCTGGTCGAGCGCCATCGCGAGCGGCTGGCTCGCGCCGTGTTCGATCGCGACGGCGTCCGGGCGGTCGGTCCGGCGGACCCGGAGGTCGTCGTCGTACGGACGCGCCTGCGCTCAGGCGACGCCGCCCGGCTTCGGGACTGAGTCGCCGATCGCGTGACCGGACGGTGACAAGGTGTCACGGACCCGTCACGAATCCCCGCACACCACTCGCCGGGGCTTTGACTCCAATAATTGGGGCGTTGAGGTGGATCGCTCAACCATCCCGCCAATCCGTCACGATTGTCTGCCATCCGCGCAACACCCACCCGTCGGGGCTTTGACCCCAATAATTGGGTCGCCGGATTGCGTATTGACAGGGCGCCGGGGTGCTGTGCCGCTCGGCGGGCGGCGGCTAGTCTGCGGGCGACCCGCTCTCCCTGCCGCCGATGCCCGAGAAGACCTACCTGATCACGCCCGGCCCGACGCCGATCCCGCCGGAGGTCTCCGAGGCCATGGCGCGGCCGCTGCTGCACCACCGAAGCCCCGATTTCAAGGTGCTGCTCGAGGAGACGCTCGGCCGCCTGGCGCGCGCCTTCGCCACCGCGGAGCCACCGCTGATGTTCGCCGGCTCCGGCACCTCCGCCATGGAATCGGCCGTCTCGAACATGCTCTCACCGGGCGACTCCGTGCTCGTGGCCTCGGCGGGGAACTTCGGCGAGCGCTGGCTGAAGATCTGCCGCGCCTACGGGCTCGACCCCGTCCACCACCAGCAGGAGTGGGGGGAGCGCCTCGACCCGGCAGCCGTCGCCCAGCGCGCGGACGGCTGCACCGCCGTCTTCGTCACCCACTCGGAGACGTCGACCGGCGTCGTCCACGACGTCCGCGCGATCGCGGAGGCCGTCCGGCCCACGGGTGCGGTGGTCGTCGTGGACGCGGTCTCGAGCCTCGGGGGCGTCGAGCTTGCGACGGACGACTGGGGGATCGACGTGGTCGTCGCCGGTTCCCAGAAGGCGCTCATGACACCGCCAGGCCTCGCGTTCGCGGCCGTCTCCGGCCGTGCCTGGCAGCTCGCCGAGCGCGGCGCGCTGCCGCGGTTCTCGCTCGACTGGCGCACGACGCGCGACGCGCAATCCACGCTCAGCACCGCCTTCACGCCGCCCGTCACGCTGGTCGCCGGGCTGAACGCCGCCCTGCGGCTGCTCGAGGACGAAGGCGCCGAGACCGCATGGGCGCGCAACAGGGCGCTCGCCCACGCCGCCCGCGAGGGGGTCAAGGCGCTGGGGCTGGATCTCTTCTCCCCCGACGACGACAGCTCGTCGATGGTCACGGCCGTCCGCATGCCCGACGGCATCGACGGCCAGCAGGTCTACGCCCGACTGCGCGATCGCTTCGGCGTCGTGCTGGCCGGCGGGCAGGGGCCGCTGCGCGGGGCCGTCATCCGCATCGGCCACATGGGCTACATGAACCGGTTCGACATCATCACGGCGCTCTCCGCGCTCGAGCTCGCGCTCGCCCAGATGGGCTACCGTCCGCCCGCTCCCGGCGCCGGCGCCGCCCGGGCGGTGGAGGTCTTCGGCGAGCAGGGCGTCCGTGTCTGAGCTGTCAGGTGTCTCGACCGCACCAGGCGGCCCCACGACCACCCGCGCGCGCGTCCTGATCACCGAGGTGATCGCGGAGAGCGGCGTCGACATGCTGCGCGAGCGGTTCGACGTCGACGTCGAGACCGACCTCGACGCGGATGCGCTCCGCGACCGCATCCGCGGCTACGACGCACTGATCGTCCGCAGCAAGACCGCGGTGGACGCGGAGCTGCTGTCGCATGCCGACCGCCTGACGGTGGTCGGCCGCGCCGGCACCGGTGTCGACAACGTCGACCTCGCCGAGGCGACCCGCCGCGGGATCATCGTTGCCAACGCCCCCGGCTCGAACATGGTCTCGGCCGCCGAGCATGCCGTCGGCCTGCTCCTGGCGCTCGCGCGGAACATCCCCCAGGCGCACGCGGCGCTGGTCGACGGCCGCTGGGAGCGCTCGCGCTTTGGCGGCGTCGAGCTGCAGGGCAAGACGCTCGGCGTGCTCGGCTTCGGCCGTATCGGCCAGCTCGTTGCCGCCCGGGCGCGCGGGCTCGGCATGCTGGTCGTGGCGCACGACCCGTTCGTCACGCCCGAGCGGTTTCGCGAGGCGCAGGTCGCACACTGCACGCTCGACGAGGTGCTCGAGGGTGCCGACTTCATCACGCTCCACGCTCCGCTCACGGTCGAGACGCGCCACCTGATCCGCGACGAGACGATCGCCCGCATGAAGCCCGGCGTCCGCATCGTCAACGCCGCACGCGGCGACTTGGTCGACCTGGACTCCCTGGTGGCGGCGCTCAAGGACGGCCGCGTCGGCGGTGCCGCGCTCGACGTGTTCCCGTCCGAGCCCTACACCGACGGCGAGGTGCTGAAGCTGCCGAACGTCGTGGTCACGCCGCATCTGGGCGCGTCCACGCAGGAGGCGCAGGACCGCGCCGGTGTGATCGTGGCCGAGCAGGTCGCCGCAGCGCTCTCCGGCGACTTCGTCTCCAACGCGGTCAACATCCCCTTCGGCCGCGCCGAGGATGTGGAGGTGATGCGGCCGTTCCTGCCGCTGGCCACCAAGCTCGGCCGGCTCGCCGCCGGGCTCAGCGGAGGGGGCTTCGAGCGGGTCGAGGTCAGCTGTACGGGAAATCTCGCGGAGCACGACACCAGACTGCTCAGTGCTGCGGCGCTGGTCGGCGCGTTCGCCGGGCAGGTCGACGAGCACGTCAACCTCGTCAACGCGCGAACGATCGCCGAGGGAATGGGCATCCACGTGCTCGAGTCGGCCGGGCCGGCCAACGGCCACTTCACCAACCTGCTGACCGTCTCGACCGTGCCCGGCGTGGCGGTGTCCGGAACCACCATCGGCCGTGACAGCCGCCCGTGGCTCGTCGCGGTCGACCCCTACCAGGTCGAGATCGAGCTCGCCGCCCACATGGTGGTCATGCTGAACGACGACCGGCCAGGGATGATCGGCCGCGTCGGCACGATGCTCGGCGAGCACCACGTCAACATCGCCAACATGAACGTCTCGCGCAACGTGCCCGGCGAGGCCGCCGTGATGGTGCTGTCGGTCGACACGCCGCCCGCCGCGGACGTGCTCGAGAAGCTCCGCAGCGAGCAGGGGATCCAGTCCGTGAGGGTCGTCTCGCTGACCGGGATCTGACCCCGCAGGGCCGCTCGTCCGGTACCATCCGGCGCACACCCACGGACGAAGAGGGACGCGATGGAGACGACGGAGAAGATCTGGCGCAACGGGAGTTTCGTACCGTGGGAGGACGCCCAGGTCCACGTCCTGACACACGCTCTGCACTACGGCACCGGCGTCTTCGAGGGCATCCGCGCGTACTCGACACCGCGCGGCACGGCGGTCTTCCGGCTGACGCCCCACCTCGAGCGTCTGCGCCGCTCGGCGGCCCTCTACGAGATGGATCTCGGACTGGCCACGTCCGAGCTCGCCACCGCCGTCCACGAGACGATCGCGAGCAACGGGATGGGCTCCTGCTACATCCGTCCGATCGTGTATCGCGGCTACGGCGAGATGGGCCTGTTCGCGCTGAACAACCCCGTGGAGGTGGCGATCGCCGTCTGGCCGTGGGGCGCGTACCTCGGCGAGGACGCGCTCGAGACCGGCGTGCACTGCAAGGTGTCGAGCTTCCGCCGCTACGGGCCCAACACGCTGCCGCCCGCCGCGAAGGCATCGGGGCAGTACATCAACTCCGTGCTCGCGAAGCACGAGGCGACGCGCAGCGGCTACGACGAGGCGATCCTGCTGAACGAGCAGGGGTTCATCGCCGACGGCTCCGGCGAGAACGTGTTCGTCATCCGCGACGGCGTGCTCTACACGCCGCCGACGAGCGACTCGTGCCTCCCCGGCATCACGCGCGACAGCATCATCCGGATCGCACGGTCGCTCGGCCACGAGGTGCGCGAGGCGACGCTCGTCCGCACCGACCTCTACTTCGCCGACGAGGCCTTCCTCTGCGGCACCGCCGCAGAGGTGACGCCGATCGCGTCGGTCGACGGCCAGCAGATCGGCGGCCGTGGGCCGGTGACGAAGGAGATCCAGGAGGTCTTCTTCGCGACGGTCGAGGGTCGCGACGAGCGGTTCGCGGAGTTCCTCGAGTACCCGGTGACGGCGCCGGTCGGTTCCTGACCGATGGTCGCCGTCCGCCAGATCCCGCTCGCGCGGCCCTATCTGGACGGTCGTGAGGAGGAGCTGGTGACCGAGGTGCTGCGCTCCGGCAGCCTGGCCCTGGGCCCGGTATACCGCCGGTTCGAGGACGCCTTCGCCGAGGCGGTCGGCACGCGGTATGCCATCGCGTGCTCCAGCGGGACCTCGGGGCTGCACGCGTGCCTCCAGCGGCTCGGGGTCGGCCCGGGCGATGAGGTGATCACGTCGTCGTTCTCGTTCGTCGCCTCTGCCAACGTGATCCTGTTCCAGCACGCCACGCCCGTCTTCGCCGACATCGACGAGCGGACGTTCAACCTCGACCCCGGCGCCCTCGAGGCGGCCATCACCCCCCGGACGAAGGCCGTCATCCCCGTCCACATCTTCGGCTACCCGTGCGACATCGAGGCCATCACGCGGATCGCCGCGGCGCGCGGGGTGGCCGTGGTCGAGGACGCGTGCGAGGCGCTCGGCGCAACCGTCGCCGGCCGGCGCGTCGGGACGTTCGGCAACCCCGCGGTCTACGGGTTCTATCCGAACAAGCAGATCACCACCGGTGAGGGCGGCATGATCACGACGGACGACGCGGACGCCGAGCGGGAGCTGCGGAGCATCGTCAACCAGGGACGCTCGGACAACGGCGACTGGCTCGTCCACCAGCGCCTGGGGTTCAACTTCCGGATGGACGAGATGTCGGCCGCCGTGGGCCTCGCACAGCTCGAGAAGCTGGACTTCCTGCTGGGCGAGCGCGTCCGCGTGGCCGAGTGCTACCGCGAGCGGCTGCGCGGCGTCCCCGGCATCGAGCTGCCGTACGAAGGCCCCGAGCAGCGCAGCTGGTTCATCTTCTACGTGCGGCTCGACGAGGAGATCGACCGTGCGGCGGTGATCGAGGGCATGGCGGCCCGCGGCATCGCCACGCGCCCGTACCTTCCGGCCATCCATCTGCAGCCCGAGTACCGCAAGCTCGGCACGCGGGAGGGCATGCTGCCGGTCACCGAGCGGGTGAGCCGCTCCACTTTGGCGCTCCCGTTCTTCGTCCAGCTCGAGGACGAGGACATCGACCACGTCTGCACCTCGCTGCGCGAGGTGATCGAGACGCTCACGTAGGGGCACCGATGGCGGCGCCGATGGTCTTCCTCGGACACGGCACCTACGCCCGCGCCGACCGCATCTTCGCGCTGGAGCGGATCGCCGACGAACGCGGCGACGGCCGCCGCACCCGCGTCTGGGTGGACGGCATCCCGGAGCCGCTGATCGCGTCGCGCACCGAGCGGACGATCCTCGCCGACATGGCGCACGCCGGCGCCGAAGCCGTTGCCGTGCGCCGCAGCCGGCAGCCGCAAACCGCACTGTTCGATTGACGGCGCTCCCGCAGAGCGGCGGCTGGACGGCTCGGCTGCTGGAGGCGGGCAGCCTGCTGATGACGCCCGAGCAGCTGGCGCCGGACGGCGGCCTGGACGAGCCCCTCGCCGTTCCGTCGAACGTGCTGCTGCTCGAGCGCGGTGGTCGTCGGGTGCTCGTGGACTGCGGCGCCGGACCGTACGCGTCCACGTGGCCGGGCGGCGTCGACCGGCTCGCTGACGCGCTCGGGGAGGCGGGCGTCGAGCAGCGGGCGATCGACACGGTCGTGCTCACGCATCTTGCGGCGGCTGCATGGGCCTCCCGGATGCGCGTGTGCTCGTGCCTGAGGACGCGGAGCCGTCGGGTGCGGCTGGGCGTGAGGTGCTCGCCCGCCTGGACAGCGACAGCCGCCTCGTTCGGCTCGCCGCCGGCGACGCGCTCGATGGATTGCGGCTGCGCCCCGCACCGGGACACCGCTCCGGCCATTGCATCGCCGAGGTGGGCGACGACCTCGTCCACCTCGCGGACGTGATCCATCATCCGCTGCACGTCGAGCAGCCGGCCGCCGATCGCGTGTTCGACGACGACGCGGCCGTCGCGCTCGACACGCGCGAACGGCTGCTCGCCGAGATGGCCGAGCGCGCCGTGGTGGTGACCGCGTCGCACATCGCCGGCCCCGGCCGCATCGCCAGGACGGCGGCGGGGCTGCGCTGGCAGGCTCTGTGACCCCGCTCGACCTTGCCGGCGACCCCGTCGCCGCCGCGCGCGACCTGATCGGCTGGACGCTTCTGGTGGACGGCGTGGGCGGCCCGATCGTGGAGACCGAGGCCTACCGGCACGACGACCCGGCGTCCCACGCGTTCCCGGGCCTGACCGCTCGCAACGCCGTGATGTTCGGGCCGCCGGGCCGGCTGTACGTGTATCTCTCCTACGGCATCCACTGGTGCATGAACATCACCTGCGGGCCGGAGGGGACGGGGGCGGGGGTGTTGATCCGCGCGATCGAACCGGCCGCGGGCATTGAGGTCATGCGCGCCCGCCGCGGGCGCGATCGGCTCCGGGACCTGACCAGCGGCCCGGGCCGGGTGGGCCAGGCGCTCGGCGCGGGGCGGCACCTCGCCGGGGCGCCGGCCGACCTGCGCGCACCGCGGCAGCCGCGGCAGGTGGTCGAGACCACGCGGGTCGGCATCTCGAAGGGCGTCGATCTGCCGTGGCGGTTCCTCGATCCGGGGTCGCCGTACGTGAGCCGGAAGCTCCGCCGCTCGGCGTAGACTGAAGCATGGCAACCGCGCACGCCCCGCTGCTCGACGACCTCGTCTGGCGGGGCCTCGTCGCCCAGGTTGCGGCGGAGGACCGGTTGGCCGACCTGCTGCGCGAAGGCGGGGCGACGGTGTACGCCGGCTTCGACCCGACGGCACCCTCGCTGCATGTCGGGCATCTCGTGCCGCTGCTCACGCTGGCGCGCTACCAGCGCGCGGGGAACCGCCCGATCGCGCTCGCGGGCGGTGGCACCGGCCTGATCGGCGACCCGTCGGGCCGCAGCACCGAGCGCACGCTGCACGACACGGACACGGTGGACGAGTGGACGGACCGCATCCGCGGCCAGCTGGGGCGGTTCCTGGACTTCGACGGCGGCGCGCTGCTTGCGAACAACCTCGACTGGCTCGAGGATCTGTCGGCGATCGCGCTGCTTCGCGATGTCGGCAAGCACTTCCCGATGGGATGGATGCTCGGCAAGGAGTCCGTGCGCACCCGCCTCGAAGGTGACGGGCTCTCCTACACCGAGTTCAGCTACATGGTGCTGCAGGCCTACGACTTCCTGCATCTGCGGCGGCAGCACGGCTGCCTGATCCAGGTCGGCGGCAGCGACCAGTACGGGAACATCACCGCCGGCATCGAGCTGATCCGGCGGGTGGAGGGGGATCGCGCGGCCGGACAGACCGTGCCGCTGATCACGGATGCGAGC
>DASWRM010000027.1 GCA_036403155.1 Gaiellales bacterium
CGAAACTCATCGCTCGCGCGGGAGCACCGTCAGGCTGAGGAACGACGGCGAGCCGCCGCCGGTCACGAGCGTCTGCCGGTTGACGCGCGTCTCGATCGCATCCCACGGGTTCTCGGCCGTGCCCGGGTGCGGCAGGAAGACGGGGAAGTCGCTCGAGGCCACCTGCAGCCGCAGCCGGTGCCCGGCACGGACGAGATAGCCCGTGTGGCCCAGATAGACCTCGGCCAGGGGGTCGCGGCCGTGGACGACCGCCTGCCCGAAGAGCAGCGCATGGGCGCGGCCGTCCGGATGCACGTCGACGAGCTTGACGTGCAGGTACAGCGACCCTGCGTCGCTGGAGGCGGCCAGTCCGGCGACGACGCGGCCCGCGAGCACGAGCGGCTCGTCGAGGGCGGCCGTCGTGAACGTCAGGACGTCCGGTCTCGAGTCGATCGCCCGCTCGTCGGGGTACTCGTGCAGGAGCGCGAAGGGATCGACCAGCGTCGAGGGCACGAGGTCCCCGGGATCGTGCACCCAGGTCGTCTCCGCCCGCGGGCCCGGCTCAGCCGCGAAGGAGCCGCCCGCCGGGAAGAGCCGCAGCTCCGAGGCGCCGGGGGGCGGCCAGCTGGGCGATTCGCGCCAGCCCTCGCCCGCGAGCTGCCAGCGCACCCGGGGGATCGCCGCCGGGTCGGAGCGACCCGCCAGCACAGCGTCGAAGAAGTCGAGCGGGGCCGCCAGGTAGCGCTCCAGCATGCCCTCGAGCGCTCGGTCGTCGATGGCGTGATCGTCCGCGGCCGCGACCGGCACCGCCTCGAAGCGGTAGTTCTCGTGGTCGGTCGCTCCCGCGTGCAGGTACTGGAACGCCGCCGTCGCCGGATCGCGCATCAGCGCCTCGTAGTCGAGCATGTGCGCCGGAGAGATGTTGTCGAACCAGCCGACGCCGTGCAGCGTCGGGATGCGCAGCAGCTCGAACGGGTGCGCACGGGGGAAGAGTGGGCGCCTGACGCGGCCGCGCGAGCGCCGGAGCACGTAATCGAACGACTCCGACCGCCGCCCGATCGCCTCGAAGGCGGGATCGAACACCTCTGCCAGGGGCCGCCGGCTCCAGTCGGGCGCCCAGGTGTGCGTGTGGGCGTCCGTCCAGTACTCGGCGAGGTAGTGGGCCCCGTAGAGCGGCGTCACGCCCTCGAGCCAGGAGTCGATGTCGGCGATCGTGACGCGCGGGACGATGGCCTTGAGCGCGGGATGCCCGCCGGCGACGGCCGCCCACTGCGTGAAACCGTAGTAGCTGTCGCCCCACATGCCGACGGTGCCGTCCGACCACGGCTGCCGGGCGATCCAGTCGATCGCGTCGTAGCCGTCCGGCACCTCGTTGACGAAGGCGACGGGCTCGCCTTCCGAGCGGAACTTGCCGCGCACGTCCTGCGGCACGAATGCGAAGCCGCGCGCGATCACGTGGGAGGCGATGAACGGCATCCAGCAGTAGCGGCCGTTCTTGTCGTACGGCAGCCGCACGAGCACGGCCGGGAACGGCCCCTCGCCTGCCGGCAGGTAGACGTCGGTCGCGA
>DASWRM010000028.1 GCA_036403155.1 Gaiellales bacterium
AACCCGCTGGACGGCGTCGTGCTCCTGTGCGGCTGCGACAAGACCACGCCCGCGCAGCTGATGGGCGCGGCGAGCGTCGACCTGCCGACCATCTGCATGCCCGGCGGCCCGATGCTGAACGGCCAGTGGCACGAGGACGAGGTCGGCTCGGGGACGGATCTCTGGCGCATCTCCGACATGAAGCGGCGCGGCGAGATCTCGGACCAGGAGTACGTCGAGCTGGAGGCGAGCTACTCGCGCTCGGACGGCCACTGCAACACGATGGGCACGGCCAGCACGATGACGTCGATGGCCGAGGCGCTCGGCACGACGCTGACCGGCGCGGCCGCCATCCCGGCCGCGGACTCGCGGCGGCGCGCGCTCGCCCACCTCACGGGCCGGCGCATCGTGCAGATGGTGCACGACGACCTGCGCCTCTCGCAGATCCTCACGCCCGAGGCCTTCCACAACGCCATCGCGACCCTGCACGCGCTGGGCGGCTCGACCAACGCCGTCATCCACCTCCCGGCGATCGCCGGGCGGCTCGGCATCGACCTGCCCCTGGAGCGCTTCGACGAGCTCTCGCGCGAGGTGCCGTTCATCGCGAACATCAAGCCCTCGGGCGAGTTCCTGATGGAGGAGTTCCACCAGGCGGGCGGGGTCCCGGCGGTCATGGCGGAGATCCGCGACTCACTCGAGCTCGGCGCGCTGACGGCCACCGGCAAGACCATGGGCGAGAACCTCGAGGGCCTCGCCGGCGGCAACGGCCGCGTGATCATGACGCGCTCGGCGCCGCTCTCGCCCGACGGCGGCATCGTCATCCTGCGCGGCTCGCTCTGCCCGGGCAGCGCCGTGATCAAGCGCTCCGCCGCCACCGAGTCGCTGCTGCACCACCGCGGCAGGGCCTACGTGTTCGAGAACCGGGCCGAGCTGCTCGAGCACATCGACGACGACGATCTGCCGGTCGATGCGTCGACGGTGCTGGTGCTGAAGAACGGCGGCCCCAAGGGCGGCCCGGGCATGCCGGAATGGGGCCAGCTGCCGATCCCGGGCAAGCTCCTGCGCCAGGGCGTGACGGACATGCTGCGCATCTCGGACGCCCGCATGAGCGGCACCTCCTACGGAGCGGTCGTGCTGCACACGAGCCCCGAGGCCGCCGCCGGCGGCCCGCTGGCCGTGGTGCAGACGGGCGACGAGATCGAGCTGAACGTGGACGAGCGCCGCCTCGACCTGCTGGTCGCGCCCGAGGAGCTCCAGCGCCGCCTGGACGCGTGGACGCCTCCGGCCCCGCATTACACGCGCGGCTACGGGCGTCTCTTCATCGACAACGTGCTGGGCGCGGAGGCGGGCTGCGACTTCGACTTCCTGCGCGCAGACGGCGTGGAGCACGCGGACTACGGCCCGCTGTATGCCCGCATGGGCCACTCGTAGGGGCGCATCAACCGGGGCGCATACACCGGGGTCAGGCACCGTAGACCTAAGCGCATAAACCGGGGTCAGGCACCGTAGACCTAGGCGCATAAACCGGGGTCAGGCA
>DASWRM010000029.1 GCA_036403155.1 Gaiellales bacterium
GATCGCGGAGGCCGCCGTGGGGGCCGCGCGGTCCACGGCCACCCGGAGCCCGGCCGCCGCCGCGCTGTCCCCGCCGAGCCGTCCGGCGCCCACGAGCCCCAGCGCGCCGAGCAGGGGCACGAGCACCAACAACAGCACGAGCAGGCTCATCGCAGGCTCACCCCCGCGATGCCGAGGAGGACGACGCCCGCGGCGAGCCAGGTCAGGTACGACGTCGTGACACCGCTCTGCACCCGGCTCACCCAGCGGCCGGTCCAGCGGGTGGCGACGGCGGTCGACCGCGCGTACGCGTCGACGACGTCGACGTCACCACCGACGACCACCCTGGCGAGAGCCCGGACCGGACGAACCACGAGCCGGTGCTGCAGCCGGTCCAGGCCGAACCCGCCGAGCAGCCAGCCCTCAACGCGCGTGGGCAGCAGCTCCAGCGGATCACCGAGCGGGGCCTGCGCCGCCATCCCGACGACCAGCAGCCCGGCGGCGACGACGAGGACCAGGGTCAGCACCATCGTGGTCAGCGAGAGGTGCAGCCGCCCGGGGATCACCGACCCGAGCTGGAGCAGCCCGCCGAGGACGGTCGGCACGGTCAGGACCAGGACCGGCCAGCGCATCGCATCCGGGACGACGCGACCTTCCAGCCCGTGCTCGGCGAGCGGCTCGACGGCCGGCACCGGCCCGACGTCGGTCACATCGGTGTCGGTCTCGTCCTCCACCACGACGCGGACGTCGTCGGTGCGGTCGGCCTCGACGACGAAGACTGCCTCGGACCCGGGCGCCGTCCGGGCGGCAGAGACCGCGGCCGCCCCCGGCTCACGCGCACCGCGGTCGGGGACGACGAGCAGCCAGGCCCGCATCGCGTACGCCGCGGTGACGAAGCTGGTGATGATCCCGACCACCAGGACGAGGACGGCGACCACGCGCACGTCGCCGTGGGTCGCGGCGCTCTCCGCGGCTGCAAGCACCGCCTCCTTCGACCAGAACCCGGACAGGGGCGGGACACCGGCCAGCGCCGCCAGACCGAGGGTGAAGCAGGCCGCGACCAGTGGCGTACGGCGCCAGCTTCCACCCAGCCCGGTCAGCAGCGTCGTGCTGCTGACGTAGGTGAAGATGCCGGCGGCCAGGAACAGCAGGGCCTTGAACCCCGCATGGGCCAGGAGGTGCGCGATCCCGGGACCGGCGCCGGCACCGGTCGCCGGCGTGACGGCCAGCGCGGCGAGGAGGTACGCGACCTGGCTGATCGTGGAGTAGGCCAGCAGCCGCTTGAGGTCAGCCTGCCCGAACGCCGCCAGCGCGGCCCCCAGCATGGAGATGCAGGCGATCACGGCCAGGACGTCGCGGGCCGCGGTCGACATCGCGAAGAGGGGCAGCAGCCGGGCGACGACGTACGCGCCGGCGGCCACCATCGTCGCGGCGTGGATCAGCGCCGAGATGGGGGTCGGGCCCTCCATGGCGTCAGGCAGCCAGGTGTGCAGGGGGAACTGCGCGGACTTCCCGGCGACGCCGGCCACCAGGAACAGCAGAGCCAGCGGCCAGACCCAGCCGGGCAGGCCCTGCCGGGTCTGCGGAAGCAGCAGCTCCGAGATGCTGGCCGTCCGCGTGGCACTGATGATCGTGATGATGCCGAGGACGAACCCCACGTCCCCGACCCTTGTCACCAGGAAAGCTTTGACCGCAGCGCGCCGAGCGGCCAGGCGCTCGCTGTCGTGACCGACGAGGAGGTACGAGCACAGGCCCATGACCTCCCAGCCGACCAGGAGCAGCACCAGGTCGTCGGCCTGCACGACCAGCAGCATCGCGGCCGTGAACAGCGAGACCTCCGCGGCGTACGCCGGGTAGCGCCGGTCCGACGCGAGGTACGCCGTCGAATAGAGCTGCACGCAGAGGGCGACGACGGCCACGGCGACGGCCACCAGCGCCGAGAGCCGGTCCGCGCGCAGGGTGAGGCCGAGCACCACCAGGCCGGTGTCCGCGTGACCGGCCAGCCCGATCGACGAGCGGGCCTGTCCGCCGTGGGTCGCGGCCAGCTCGAGGACCGTCACCACGAGGGTCGCGGCCGCACCCACCACGGCGATCGCCGCCGCGCGGGAGTGCCGGCGGCGGGACAGCAGCAGCCCGGCCAGCGCGGCCAGGGTCGGCAGCAGCACCGCCAGCCGCGCGGTCGCGCCCAGCAGGCCGTGCGACGTCACGACCGCACCTCGGCCCGGCGCTCCCCGAGCGTGGTCGCCGCGCGCAGATCGACGTCCCCACGGGTGCGGAAGAGCAGCAGCACGACCGCGAGCGCGACGCCGACCTCGGCCGCCGCCAGGGTGATGACGAAGATGGTCAGCACCTGACCGGACCGCAGCTGGTCGCGGAACATCGCGTCGGCCGTGACCAGCAGGAGGGTCCCGGCGTTGAGCAGCAGCTCGACGCCCACGAGCACGAGGACGGCGTTGCGCCGCGCGAGCACGCCGTACATCCCGGTGCCGGCGAGCACAGCGGTCAACAACAGGACGGGCCAGAGGTGGATCACGTCGCGCGGCTCTCGTCGAGGGCCGCGCGCAGGCCGTCGAGCACCGAGCGGCCGTGCTTGCGCAGGCCGTCGTGGTGGTGCTCGGCGTCGACGACGAGACGCACCTGCGGGACTACCTCGGCCGTCGCCCGCGAGAGCTCCTCGGTCACGAACATGTCCTGCGCGTAGACGCACGCCGCGACCGGAACATCGTTGCGCCGCAAGGCATCCAGGTCGTAGAGCGGCCGCTCCCACTCCCGCGCCATCAGCCGGTCGGCGGTCTCGGTCAAGCCCTCGAGCCCGGCGCATCGCTCGACCGTCGAGTGGTAGATCGCCTCTCCGGTCAGGCCGAGCGGGCCGTCCGCCTGGTCGACCCAGTCGAACTCGGGCCGGACCCGTTCGGCCGACCACCGCGCGGACTGCCCGGCGTCGCAGTAGCAGGGCTCGTGCAGCAGCGCGTAGAGCGGGCTGACCCGGAAGCCGCCGATCAGCCCCTGCACCTCCTGCAGGAACGACTCGCTCAGCCGGTCACCGGCCCACGCGTCCTCGGCCAGGTAGTGCAGCTGCAACGGGCCGTCCTCGCGGCCCAGCACGTTCCCCACCTCCTGGAGCCGTTCGACCGTCAGCCGCTCACCGCTCGGGAGCCGCTCGTCCTCGGTGGCGATGTGGCGGGCGACGTCCCGCAGGCGCAGCCGGGTCTCCGGGTGGGCCACGTCCAGGTCGCCGATCCGCCGGCGGACCGCGCGGTACGTCGAGCGGTACACGTCGTCGATGTCGACCGTGAGCGGCGGGATCCCGCCGGTCAGCAGACACTCCTGCAGGCCGTGCGGTGCGAAGGACAGGTAAGTGAACGCGCAGAACCCCCCGAACGACTGGCCCAGCACGGTCCACGGCCGGTCTCCGAGCAGCTCGCGACGGATGGCCTCCGCGTCCTGCACGATCGAGTCGGCCCGGAACAGCGCGAGATGGTCGGCCTGCGCGGCCGGTGATCCGAGGGCGCGGATCACCCTCGGGTCGAGGCGGTCCGAGCGGCCGGTGCCGCGCTGGTCGAGCAGCAGCACGCGCCAGTCCTTGAGCGCCCGGTCGAGCCAGGTGGAGGCGCGCGCCAGCGGGCGGGGCGACTCCATGCCGGGGCCGCCCTGAAGGTAGAGCAGCCACGGAAGCTCGTCGTGCTCGCGAGACGGCGCGACCGCCTCGCGGGCGAACACGGTGATCGCCTCGCCGTCCGGGCGCTCGTGGTCGAGCGGGACGGAGAACGCGTGGTCGGTGAGGACGAACCCGGGTGTTCGGTGGGTGGCGAGGCGCATCGCGCCAGCCTACCGAGTCGCCCGCCCGGCGGCCCGGTGAACGACGGCGGGGGATGCATCAGCCCCTCAAGTCGGGGAGGCGGCGTGCCGAGAAGGGGTGACATAGACGGCAAGCCTCGCGTGACCCCCCGAATGCGTCGCTCCACCCGTCGCGGCTCGCGAACGGGCCCCCGGCCAGGTTGACCCCCCCGCGGCCGGGGCCCGGAGCCGTCCCCCCGGGTCAGTCCTGCGCCGGCGCCTGGATCCGGTCCTGCGCGGGCTCGCCGCGTCGCAGCTCCCTGCTGCGCTCCGCCTCGGCGTTGATCTCTCCGCCGATCAGCAGGGCAAGCGCCGACAGCCACAGCCACGTGAGCATGATGATCACCGCAGACAGGCTGCCCCAGGTCTTGTTGTACGACGAGAACCCACTCGCGTAGAACGCGAACAGCGCCGAGGCGACCAGCCAGAGCGCCACGGCGAAGACCGCGCCGGGGCTGATGAACGACCACTTCGGCACTGAGACGTTGGGCGCGAGGTACAGCACCACCGCGAACATGGCGAGCAGGCCGAGAATCAGGATCGGCCACTGCGCCGTCCACCACACCCAGCTGACGACGGTCGTGTTCCCGACCGCGTGCCCGATCCAGTCGGTCATGAACGGCCCGAGGATGAGGGCCACGAAGACCAGGCCGAAGGCAAGCAGGCAGCAGACGATCATCGCCAGCGCGATCAGCCGCTTCTTGACGAAGCCGCGCGTCTCCTCCCGCTCCCAGGCCATGTTCATCGCCCACATCACCGTCTGCATGGCGCCGGTCAGAGACCACAGCGCGAGCAGGGCTCCGACGACGATCATGACGATCCCGCCGCTGTGCGCCTGCGTGGTCCGCGTCAGGCTCTGGTCGAGCAGGTCGACCACGCTGCTCGGCAGGACCGTCGAGAGGTGGTTGAGCAGGGTGTTGACCGTGTCCGGGCCGGCGAGCAGGCTGAACAGGCCGAGACCGACCAGCAACGCCGACGGAATCGCCAGGAAGGCGCAATACGCGATGGCCTGCGCGAGGTTCGTGACGTTGTCCTTGAGCGCGGACTTCACGCCCCGGACGATGATCGCGAGATAGTCGCGCTTCGTGAGGTCGCTGGGGCCCGGGTCGTGGAGCTTGGGCTCCGCCACCTCGGGCTGGGGGGTCAGCCGGCCGCGCTTGGCGTCGGCCGGCCGCTCGCCGGTGCGCGTCCTGGGCTCGTCGTGTGTCGCCATCCGCCGGGTGATGCCCAGCCGGCGAAGGCGGCTAACCCCCATGTCTCGAGCCCTCTACACCGCGGTACGCGGTGCGACGAGGTCGGCGTACTCGGGGTGCCGCTCGATGTACTCGGCGATGAACGGGCAGAGCGGCACGACCGTCTCGCCGCGTCGCCGGGCGTCGTCCAGCACGGCCGCTGCCAGCATGCTCCCAAAGCCGCGCCCGGTGCACGCTTCCTCGACCTCCGTGTGCGTGATCGCCACCCTGCCGGGACGGCGCCGGTAGGCGGCGAGCCCGATCAGCCGCCCGTCCAGCCGCAGCTCGTAGCGGTCGCGGTCGGGAGCGTCGGTGACGGTGGCCTCGGCGGGCTGGCCATCGGCCGCCTCGAGGTCGTCGGTGCCCCGGAAGTACTCGATCATCTGCCCTGCAGCGTCGGACACCCGCGCATCGTGGTGGTCGCCGAAGCGGCGCCTGTGCGCGGCCGCGAAGGCCCAAGGGTCGCGTGCGCGCAGGTGCGCGAAGATCGCCCGGGTGCCGCGATGGAGCCCGCCGCCGTCGTCCTGCAGCACCGGGATCTGGTTCGTGCCCGCCAGCTCCTGGAGTGAGGAGCGGTCATCCGGCCACGGCTCCACCTGCCGCGCGACGAAGTCGATGCCCAGCTCGGTCAGCACCTCTCGCACCGCCGACGAGAACGGGCACCACTCGGCCTGGTAGAGCGTCACCATGGCCGCAGGGTAGCCCCGCCCGGCGGCCTGCCGGCGGTTCGGGTGCAGGTGCGCTCCCGCCATGTCATAGAGTCGGCGCGTGTCCCGGTCAGGCGCCGCGCCCACCGACGTGCTGCTCGCGGGCGGCACGGTCGTCGACGGCACCGGCGCCCCGCCGCGGCCCGCCGACGTCGCCCTTCGCGGCGGCAGGATCGCCGCGGTCGTCGAGCCGGGCGCCCTCTCGGCAGCATCCGCGGAGGTCGTCGACGCGCGCGGACACGTCGTCTGCCCCGGGTTCATCGACATCATGAGCCACTCCCTGTGGCCGCTCATGATCGACGGCCGATCGGTCTCGAAGCTCGTGCAGGGGGTGACGACCGAGGTCATGGGCGAGGGGTGGACGCCCGCCCCGTACGGTGGGATGGTGAGCGAGATCGAGCCGCCCATACCCGGCGTGCCGGACGAGTGGCGGGAGCGCATCCCGAGCTGGCGCCGCTTCTCGGACTGGCTGGAGGCAATGGAGCGGGACGGCGTCTCGCCGAATATCGCCTCGTTCATCGGCGGCGGCACCGTCCGCGAGTACGCCTGTGGGATGCGCATGGGAGAGGCGACCCGCGATCAGCTCGCGGTCATGTGCCGGGTGGTGGACGATGCGATGCGCGAGGGGGCCATGGGCGTCGCATACGCGCTGATCTACCCGCCCGACGCGTACGCGTCGACCGACGAGATCGTCGCGGTGGCGGGCGTCGCCGCTGGGCACGATGGCGTGTACATCTGCCACATGCGATCGGAGAGCGAGCGGCTGCTCGAGGCGATCGACGAGACGGTCGAGATCGCCCGGCGCTCCGGGGCGCGGACCGAGATCTACCACCTGAAGGCGTCCGGCGGGCCGTCCAACTGGCATCGCATGGAGCCGGCCATCGAGCGGATCGACCGGGCGCGCGCGGACGGGCTTCCGCTGACCGCGGACATGTATCCCTATGCCGCCTCGGGCACGGGGCTGAGCGCGCGGTTACCGGTGAGCCTCGCGGCGGACGGCCGACTGTTCGACCGGCTGGCCGACCCGGCGGTGCGCGGGTGGGTGCGGGCCGAGCTCGCCCGCGGCACCGACGAGGTGGACGATCCGGGCCCGCCCGAGACGACCAATCCGATCGGCTTCCGCCGGCCGGAGCACGCGCCCTACATCGGCATGAACCTGGCCGAGATCGCGGCCATGAGGGGACAGGACTGGCTCGACTGCGTGTTCGACCTGCTGATCGCAGAGGGGGCGGAGATCTTCACGATCTACCACGAGATCGGCGAGGACAACCTCCGCCGGCAGCTGCGGCTGCCGTGGGTGATCGTCTGCTCGGACGGCGGCGGCCTCGACCCGGCCTGGGCGGCGGCGCACGGCCCGGTGCACCCCCGCGACTACGGGACGTTCGCGCGCGTGCTCGGCCGGTACGTGCGCGACGAGGGTGTCCTGACGCTCGAGGACGCCGTGCACCGGATGAGCGGCGCCGTGGCCGGCCGGCTTCGGCTCGCCGATCGCGGGCGCGTCGCCGCCGGCATGGCCGCCGACGTCGTCGTGCTCGACCCGGACCGCGTCCGCGACCGAGCCACGTTCGAGCGCCCGCACGTGCTCGCCGAGGGCGTGCGCGACGTGTGGGTCAACGGGGTGGCGACGGTCCGGGGCGGGGAGCACACCGGCGCGCTCGCCGGCCGCTTCCTGCGTGGGCCGGGGGCCACGGCGCTCGACCGCACGTCCTGACGGCCGCCGGCCGGACGCCGGGTCAGGGCAGCTCCGCCGTCACCAGCCGCCGCGACGCGGCGGCGACGGCGATCGCTGCGACGGCCGCCAGGATCACGGCTGACGCCACGGTGCCGGCGACCGGCTTCGCCGCCTGCGGCAGGGCGTGAGCGACGAACGCCCGCCCGTAGGCCGAGATCGAGAGCTTCGCCGCGGACGCGGCGAACGTGGCGATCGAGCCCTCCCAGAGCAGGATGTACATGATGCCGATCACGACCGGCCTCCGGGTCATCAGCGACAGCCATGACGAGACGGCGCAGTAGGCCAGGCCGGACAGGATGACGCCCAGCAGCGGCCATGCGATCAGGCGCACGCTCGCCTGCCCACCGAGCGCGAGCAGGCCGGACAGCACCAGGCTGGGTACGAGCAGGACGAGCGTTGCCGTCCACGCGGCCGCCACCTTCGCGACCACCAGTTCGACCCGTGGCTGCGGCGTCGCGACCAGGTAGAGGATCGTCCCGTCCTCCCGCTCGTCGCCGAACGCGGACACGCCGAAGACCAGGGCGACCAGCGCGGCAACGGTGGGGACGAACAGCTGCTGGACGATCGTCGAGTAGAAGTCGTGCCTATCCGCGCCCGGGTCTCGCGCAAGCGCAAAGATCAACGAGGTCAGCACGGGAGCGAGCGCGATCAGCGCGAGCATCAGCGTCCGCTTCTGCACGAGCAGCGCGCGCACCGTCAGCCGGTAGATCGGCCCGATCATCGCGCCTGTCCCCGCGCCCGCTCGTGGAGGTACGTGTAGACGCTCTCGAGGTCGTCGCCGACCGGCCGCACCTCGTGCAGCAGCGCCTCCGCGCGCACGGCCGCCACCGGCAGCTGGCGCGAGAGCCCGGACGGATCGCTCGTTTCGATCTCGACGCGCCCGTCGGCCAGCCGGACGGCATCGACCGCCGGCGTGGCGAGCAGCTCCCGCGCCAGCGCCCGGCTGTTGCCGTCGGCCGTCACCAGCACGCGCCGGGGCCGTTCGCTGATCAGGCGACGGATGCCGGCCGTCGAGCCCTCGGCCACGAGGTGGCCGTTCACGAGCACCAGAACGCGCGGCGCCATCCGCTCCACCTCGTGCAGCACGTGTGACGACACGAGCACCGTCCGGCCCTCGGTGCCGAGGCGGGTGAGGAGGTCGATCACGTGCTCGCGCTGGGTCGGATCAAGGCCGTTCAGCGGCTCGTCCAGCAGCAGCAGGTCGGGATCGTGCGCGAGCGCCTGGGCGAGCTTCACACGCTGGCGCATGCCGTGCGAGAAGCCGCCGACGGGCCGGTGTGCCTCGTCCGCGAGCTCCACGGTGGCGAGCGCATGCTCCGCCGCCGCACGCGGATCGTCGACGCGGTGCAGCCGCGCGGACAGCTCGACCACCTCCCGGGCGGACAGGAACGGCCAGGGCGGGCTGTGGTCGGGGACCATCCCGAGCCGCCGGTACACGTCGGGCGATCGCCGTGGGTTCACGCCGAAGATGCGGACGCTTCCGGTGCTGGGCGTGGAGAAGCCGGCGCAGAGCTTCAGCGTCGTCGACTTCCCGGCGCCGTTGTGCCCGAGCAGGCCGACCACGCCGCCGTCGATGGTGAACGTCACGTCGGCGATGGACACGGTATCGCCGTACCAGCGCGACACGCCGCTGAACTCGATCGCGGGCTGGCTCACGCCTGCTCCCGCCCGTATCGCACGAGCAGCACGACCAGCGCGAGGACGGACACCTCGACGGCGACCGACCCCCACACCCACGGGCCGATGTGGTTGCGGTCGGCGTAGCCCGGGAACAGCCCCTGGCCCGCCCGGACAGGGGCGGCGGCGAAGGCGAGCAGCCGCAGGTGCGGCGAGCCGAGCGCCTCGCCCAGCGTGCCGCCGACCACCGTCGGGATGGCGAGGAATGCCAGGTAGCCGCCGACGGCGAACGCGCGCCTGCCGGTCAGCGACGAGATGGCGAGCCCGACCACCGCATAGAACGTGGCGACGATCAGCCCCGATCCGATGATCCGGAGCAGGTCGCGGTCATGGTGCAGCAGGTATCCGAGCGGGTGCACCGAGAACAGCACCGTGCCGGCGTACAGCGTGAGCACCGGTGCCAGCGTGACGAGCAGGAGCGGCATCATTGCGGCGATCAGCTTGCCGGCGAGGTAGTCGAACCGGCCAAGAGCGGTGGAGAAGTAGAGCGAGAGCGTGCGGTCGCGACGGTCCGCGCACACCAGCTCGGGCGTGATGACGACGCTGAAGACGAGCACGACGATCGACACGGTGCTGACGTACGCGCTGTACGGCAGGGCGTCCACCACGCTGCGTGTCACCGACGACGAGCCGAACAGCGCTCGCAGCCCGAGGATCACGAGGGCCGGCGCGAACGCGAGCAGCACGAGCGCGATCGGAATCACCTTCACCTTCCACCCTCTCCGTGCTCCCATCGCGCGCAATGCGCTCCAGCGTGCGAGCGACCAGATCGCGGCTGCGCGGCCCGCGCGCGGGCCGTCGTAGCGCGTGAACGCGCTGTCGACGAGGCGGGCGTCGGCGCTCATCCGATCGCTCCGATCAGCGATTGCTCGAGCGTCGGGCCGGCGGGCCGCAGCTCCCGCAGGCCGACGTCCGCGCTGCATGCCGCGTCGCGAACCCCACGCAGCACCGCCTCGACGTTCGCGCCCCGCACCACCAGCCAGCCGTCCTGCGGCTCGACCAGCAGGCCGAGTCGTGTCGCCTCGGCCGTGAACCGGCCCGCGTCGCCGTCGATGCGCACCTGCACGTCACCCGCCCGCTCCTCGTCCGGCGCGGCGAGCTTCCGCGTCGCCGCCACGCGCCCCTCCCGCATGACGATCACCGAGTCGCACGTGCGCACCACGTCCTCGAGCACATGGGACGACATGACGACGGCGATGCCAAGCTCGCTGGACAGGCGCCGCACCAGCGCCAGCATCTCTTCGCGGCCGGCCGGGTCGAGCCCGTTGGTGGGCTCGTCGAGGATCACGAGGCTGGGGGAGTGGACGATCGCCTGCGCCAGGTTCGTCCGCTGTTTCATCCCGACGGAGAACGTTCTGATCAGCCGCGAGCGCTCCTCCTCGAGGCCGACCTGGAACAGCACCTCCGACGCCCGCAGCACCGCCACCCGTCGGGGCAGACCGCGCAGCTCTCCCATGTGAACGACCAGGTCGCGTGCGGTCATCCCCATGGGAAGCGCGCTGTGCTCGGGCATGTACCCGAGCCGTCTGCGGATATCCCACGACCGCCCGAGACCCATGCCCATCACGTTGACGGTGCCCTCGTCCGGCCGGATGAGGCCAAGGATCGTCCGCATGAGCGTCGACTTGCCGGCCCCGTTCGCGCCGAGCAGGCCCACGGCGCGGTCCTCGATGCGCGCGCTGACGCCGTCGAGCGCCACGACCGATCCGTAGCGCTTGACGACGTTGTCGACCTCGACCAGCGCGCCGCCGGTGCTCATGACCGCGGTCTGGCGCCGCGGATCACGACAGGGCGCGGGCCACGGCGATGATCGTGGAGGGCTGCCGGGCACCGAGCACCACGAACTCCGTGCCTCCCCGCCTGAAGCTGACGATCGTGCCGAGCGTGGTCACGAGCTGGCTGCCCCGCGCGCCGTTGATCCGAATCGAGGGGAAGAGCGAGCCGTCGCTGCGGGCGGCCGCCTCACCGGATGCCTGCCGCTCGATCACCACCACCGAGCCGAGGCCGCGGCCGTAGACCGCGAGCAGCCCCCTCGCGCCGGAGCGGGAGAACGAGCGTGCAACCGTGCGCGGGAGGCCCGCTGCCGTGGCCGGCGCGGCCGCGGAGGGCGGCGCAGCCGAGCTGTGCCCGTCGCTGCGAGCGTTGTCCACAGCGTGGCGGAGCTCCGCCCTGGTCGGCAGCTCGACCGCGGTCACGTGCGTCCCGGCCGGCATCCGCACGGCGGTATCGCCGGCGGCGAGCTTGCCGTAGCGGATGTGCGTGACCTGCAGCTCGATGGCCGGCTGCGACGCCCCGCGCGGGTAGAGCGCAACGCGAAGCGGCGTGCCGTGCGCAGCGTCCCAGGCGAGGGCGAGCGGGCCGATCAGGCCGGAATCGTGGCGGGCGCTGATGCGGACCGTGTAGGCGGGGCGTCCGGCGACGTTGCCGGGCACTGCGCCGGAGATGTCCAGTGTGCGGCCGAGCTCGGAGAGCGTGCGGCGGATATCGGCGAGCGACGGTGGCGATCCGTGATTGCGGCTCGCTGTATCGCCGCCGTGATGCGGCACGGCCACCCGGTAGGCGGCGTGACGGTTCGGCGCGTAGAGCGTGACCGCCCGGCCGTCGAACCCGGCCTCGATCCTGCCGAGCTGCGAGCGCACCACGAGCCGCACCCGGTCGCCGCTCGCCCAGATGGTGCCGTGAGCGCCGCCGAGGAGGGCGCCGTCGAGAAGGGACGAGGCTCCAGGGATGAGGTGCTGGGAGATCGTGAACTGCGCACGCACGCCGCTCACATCCTTGGCCGTGAGCGCGTTGTGGATGGCGACCGCGAGCGGCCGCTTCGGCGGGCGTTCGCTGCTGCGGGTGAGCGCGTACGCGGTCACCGTGAGGGCGGCCGCCATCACCGCGGCGAGCGCGAGCCACCCGCCCAGCCGTGCCGTCGATCGTCGTGCCATACCCATGATGCCTACCGCCTCCCCGTGTGGACCCGCTCAGGGTAGCTTCGGATTCTGAGGGTTTTCTGAGCGGGGCGCGCCGGTGGCCGCCGGATCGACGCCGCGCGTGACCGGCCGGGCTGTTTTTCGCTCGCCGTACGGGGGAACAGCCACCGGCGAACGGCGGGACGATCACCGAACCAGGGAGGCGGCATGGCGACGAAGTCCGATTTCAGCGAGCAGGAGTGGGAAGAGCTGCACAGAGGTGTGACGGGAGCGGGGCTCCTGGTATCGGTCAGCGATCGCAGCTTCTTCGACGGGTTCAAGGAGGCCGGCGCGATGGCGCGTCACCTGGCCGAGGCGCGCTCGCACGGCGACAACCTGCTGGTGCGTGACCTCGCGTCCGAGCGCGGCACCGGCTTCGGCCTCGCCGACCGGCCGGACAAGGTCGAGCAGGAGACGCTCGCCGCGCTTCGCACGGCCGTGACGACGCTGCAGGAGAAGGCGCCGTCCGATCTTCCGGCGTACCGGACGTTCGTGCTCGACGTGGCCCGGTCGGTCGCGGCGGCGGCATCGGGCGGCGACGAGGCCGAGCGCGGGACGGTGGCCAAGCTGGAGGCCGCCCTCTCCACGGAGCCGTCGGCGACGTAAGACCGTCCGGCCGAAGGGCCTTTCGAGCCACCGATCCTCCACCGCAGCGCCGGCTGCGTGCATCCGAACGGTCGTGCTACCTCCACGCGCGCCGGGGGATGGCACCAGTGCCGGCGGCACCGTCATGGATGATTGTTGCACCATGACTGTCAGTGCCGCCATATCGGTGCGGGGCCTCGAGATGGCCTACGGCGCCGTTCGGGCTGTCCAGGGGATCGACCTGGAGGTGCAGCGCGGCGAGATCTTCGCGTTCCTCGGCCCAAACGGAGCGGGGAAGACGACCACCCTCGAGATCCTCGAGGGCTACCGACGCCCCACGGCCGGCAGCGTCGCCGTGCTGGGTCAGGACCCGTGGAACGCGGACGGAGGGTGGCGTGCGCGGATCGGGGTCGTGCTTCAGGAGTCGGAGCCCGATCCCGGCCTGACGGTGTCGGAGGCCGTTGCGCTGTACGCCGGATACCACGCCCGGCCGCTCGGCGTATCGGAAACGCTGCAGCTCGTGGGGCTCGAGGGCGAGCGGGACATGCTCGCAACCACGCTGTCGGGCGGCCAGCGTCGCAGGCTGGACGTCGGGCTGGCGCTGGTCGGCCGGCCGGAGGTGGTGTTCCTCGACGAGCCGACGACCGGCTTCGACCCGGCTGCACGGCGGGCAGCCTGGGCGATGATCGAGGGGCTGCGAGCGACCGGAACGACGGTCTTCCTGACGACGCATGCGATGGACGAGGCGGCCCATCTCGCCGACCGGATCGCGGTGCTCGCCGGCGGCCGCGTGATCGCAGAGGGAACCCCGGCCACGATCGGGGGTCGCGATACGGCTGCCAGCATCGTGTCCTTCGTCGCCGACCTGCCGGCGCTGCCGGAACGATTTCGCGATCGAGCCCAGCTCGTCGGCGGAAAGGTGCAGTTCGAAAGCACCAGCCCGCTTGCAGACCTCGCGGAGCTTGCCGCCAACGGCGTCGCCGTCTCCGATCTCGAGGTGCGGCCGCCGTCGCTCGAGGACGTCTACCTCTCGCTCACCCGCGGCCCGGTCGGCGTCTCGTGACCCGGCGTCCCTACACCCTGCTGGTGCACCAGACCGAGTACGACCTGCGCGCCTTCCGCCGCAATCGGCAGGCATGCCTCGGCACGATCCTGCTGCCGTTGCTGCTGCTCGTGGTGATCGTCAGTGCCAATGGCGGGGACACCGTCCCGTACCATCATGCGCGAGTATCCCTGGCGGAGTACATCACTCCCGGGCTGGCAGCGTTCGGCGTCGTTGCCGCGTCCTTCCTGAGCCTGATCGTCGAGGTGGTGACGCAGCGCGAGACCGGCGTCCTCAAGCGCCGGCGGGCGACGCCGGTGCCGGCGTGGGTCCTGATCGGCGGCCGCACCCTGACGGCCGCGGTCGCTTCACTCGCCGTGATGTTCCTGCTACTTGTCGTGGCAGGCAACAGCTACAACGCGACCATCCCCAGCGCCGGCCTCCCGGCGGCGGTGCTCGCCGTGGCGATCGGTGCGGCCAGCTTCGCGAGCATCGGGTTCGCGGTATCGACGGCCGTCCGCAACGCCGCCGCCGCGCAGCCGGTCGCGTCCCTGATCCTGCTGCCGCTGCTGCTGATCTCGAGCGTGCTGGTTCCGACGACGCAGCTGCCCGACTCGCTGGCGACCATTGCTTCCCTGTTCCCGCTCGAACATCTTGCCGACGCCCTCCGGTACGCGCTCGATCCGTCGGTGGGCGGCTCGCACGTCGCCGCCGAAGACCTCGCCGTCGTGTCGGCGTGGGGTGTGGCGGGGTTCGTGGTGGCGTACCGCCGCTTCGCCTGGCTGCCCGCGGTCTCTGGCTGACCGCATTCCGAAGCCGCTGCCGGAACCCCCTTCTCCGCCACGACGGCGATCTTCCGCACGCGTCCCGTCTCGAGCCATGCGCTCCACAGGTGGTGCGCGCGGAGCAGATCGTCGAGCGCGCGGCGGCCGACGCGCGACGCGATCGCCGGCGCGTCATCGGCGAACGCGTCGTGGAGCGCCTCCGCCACGGCGCGATGCTGGTCGGTGTGATCGTCCTCCCAGCACACGGTCAGGCCGGCGTCGCCGAGCAGTTCCCGTACCTCCTCCAGCGGCGTCAGCCACACCGTGTCGGCGTCTGGCATCGCGTTGCGCTCCCCGTCGCCGAGCGGCGCGCCGGCCTCGAGCGTGAAGGCGAACCGTCCGCCCACTGCCAGCGTGCGTCCGATCTCCCTGACCAGCGTCCGCTTGTCCGGGAAGGCGAGCATCGTCTCGAGCAGCAGAACGACGTCGAACGGGCCCGGCGGAAGCGGCGGCACCCGTGCCACCTCGAAGCGGCAGTCCAGCCCGTGTGCGCGGGCGCGCGCGATGTCGATCGCGCTCGCGCTGGAGTCGACTCCCAGGTAGCTGCAGCCGAGCGCGCGCGTGATGAAGCGTCCGGGTCCCGCCACGCCGCAGCAGACGTCCAGCACCGAGACGCCCGGCGCGACGCCGGCCCGCTCCGCGAGATCGCGGATCTCGCCGGCGCGCATGAAGCCCTCCTGCTCCACGTACTCGCCCGCCGGGTACGCGCGCTCGCGGGCGCGCCGCAGCGCCTCCACGAAGCCGTGGCGCTCGTCCTGCTTCACGGTTGAACGACACCCATGCGATCGGCCATCGTGTACCCCGTCCAGCTGTGGATCGTCGACGTGAACCGGACGAGGGGCTGCAGAGTAGTGCCGTGAGGATGGATGAGTGGGGACGCATGCTGCGGGCGGCTCACCGCGCTCCGCTGGTCGCGCTCGCCGCGCAGCCGGTGCTGCTCGCCGCCCTGACCGCGACGGCCGGCCTCGGCCCCGCCGGTTGGGGCGTCGGCCTCGCATGCGGGGTGGGCGGCGGCGTGCTGTTCGCCCGCGCGCTGCGTCGCCACGGCACGGTGCGGCTCGGCCCGGCGGGGTGGCTCACCCTCGCCCGCGCCACGCTCGCCGCCGGCGTGGCGGCGCTTGCGGCCGAGACGCTCGCCGGAGCGGGCTCGACGACCGCGCTGGTGGCTCTGGCAGCCGTCGCGCTGGCGCTCGACTACGTCGACGGGCGCGTCGCGCGGCGCACGGGGACGGTGTCGGAGCTGGGCGGCCGGCTGGACGGCGAGGTCGACGCCTTCCTGATTGCCGCGCTGGCGGTCGACGTCGCGCCGAAGGTGGGAGCGTGGGTGCTCGCGATCGGGGCGGCGCGGTATGCGTTCCTCGCCGCAGGGTGGACGGTCGAATGGATGCGAGCGCCGCTGCCGCGGCGAGACTGGCGAAAGCGCGTCACCGCCGCGCAGGGCCTCACCCTGACGGCGGCCGCGGCCAGCGTCGTGCCGGTGGCCGCGATTCGCGTCGCCCTTGCCGCCGCGCTGCTGCTCCTGGCCGAGTCGTTCGGCCGCGACGTCTGGTGGCTCTGGCGCCACCGCGATGCGCCGGGCCCCGCCGCTGCTCCCGCCGACCGTCCGTCGACGCCCGCCGTGCTCGCTGGCGGCTCGGGCGGCGGACGCACGCGGGCGCGCATCCAGACCGCCCTCACCGTCCTGGCATTCCTGGCCGTGTGGCTCGTCCTCGTCGCGCCGAACCAGCCGAGCAGGCTGTCGCCCGAGGCGTTCATCCGCCTTCCCATCGAGGGCGTCGTCGTCGTGGCCCTGGCCGTGGCCCTTCCGGTCAGGGCACGGCGCGCGCTGGCCGCCGTCGTGGGGCCGCTGCTCGGCCTGCTCGTATTCGTGAAGCTGCTCGACATCGGCTTCTTCATGGCGTTCGACCGGCCGTTCAATCCGACCGACGACTGGCGGTACACGCGCATCGGCATCGAGACGCTGCACGAGTCGGTCGGCCGCACGACGGGCAACGTGGCGCTGGCCGGCGTCGTGGCGCTGCTCGCGCTGGGCCTTGCGCTGCCGACGCTCGCCGTGTTCCGCGTGACCGGCGCCGCTGCGGGCCACCGCCGGACGTCGCTGCGCGCGGTCGGGGTGCTGGCCCTCGCATGGGTGGTCTGCTGGACGTCGGGACTGCACCTGCTTGCCGGCGAGCCGATCGCGTCCACCAGTGCCGCCGAGCTGGCCGTCCGCGAGGTGCGCGCAGTCAAGCTGGGCCTGGAGGATCGGGCTCGCTTTGCGGCGCAGATCCGCCGCGACCGGTATCGCGGCGCTCCGGGTGCCCGGCTGCTGACCGCGCTGCGCGGCAAGGACGTCCTGCTCGTCTTCGTCGAGAGCTACGGCAAGGTCGCGGTGGAGGGATCGTCCTTCTCCCCCGGGGTGGACGCCGTGCTCGACGCGGGAACGAGTCAGCTGCGGGCCGCCGGCTTCTCGTCCAGGAGCGGCTGGCTGACGTCGCCCACGTTCGGCGGGATCAGCTGGCTGGCCCACTCCACCATGGAGGCCGGGGTCTGGGTCAACACGCAGGGGCGCTACGACCAGCTCGTCGCCAGCCGTCGGGTGACCCTGAGCGACGCCTTCGGGCGAGCCGGTTGGCGCACCGTCGGCGACGTGCCGTCCGACAACCGCCACTGGCCCGAGGGCACGGGCTTCTACCACTACGACAGGGTCTACGATCGCCGCGACGTCGGCTACCGGGGCCCGACCTATGCATACGCCTCGATGCCGGATCAGTACGTGTACCTCGCCCTGCAGCGCCTCGAGCTCGCCCGCCGCGATCGCCCGCCCGTGTTCGCCGAGGTCGACCTGGTATCCAGCCACGAGCCGTGGACGCAGATCCCGCCGCTGATCCCCTGGAGTGAGGTGGGCGACGGCTCGGTCTTCTACCGGCTCCCGGTCGACATGACGGGGAACGGCGACACCAAGGCGGCGTACGGCAGGTCGATCCAGTACACGCTGAGCACGCTCTTCTCCTTCGTCCGGCACTACGGCCGCCGGAACCTCGTGATGGTCGTGCTCGGAGACCACCAGCCGGCGGCCATCGTCAGCGGCGAGGGCGCGAGCCACCAGGTGCCGATCTCGGTGATCGCGCACGATCCGTCCGTCATAGCGCGCATCTCCGGCTGGGGGTGGGTGGACGGCATGCGACCCGATTCGAAGGCGCCGGTGTGGCCGATGAGCGCGTTTCGCGACCGCTTCCTGACGGCGTTCGGGCCGCGCCCCGGGTCGCCGTAGCCGGCGGCTCAGGCGGGCTGGTAGCGGTCCGAGAGGGCATAGCGCAGCAGCACGACGTCGCCGATCTGCCGCACGTCGGCGAGCGTTGCCCGCCGGCCCGGGTTCCAGGGGAAGCAACCGTCCTGCACGAACCTGGGTGCGTCGGAGTCGCCGACGAACACCGGCGCCACGACCAGCTGCAGCTCGTCGGCCAAGTCCTCGGCGAGGAACTGCGTGTGCACCTCACCGCCGCCCTCGACCATCAGCCGCGCCACGCCGCGCGCCGCGAGGTCGTCGCTGACGGCCGTCATCGCGACCGGATGTCCGCCGTCGACCACGGTGGCGACCGATCCGAGTCGCGTGCGCGCCTCGGCCACCCGTGGGCTCGGGCAGTAGACGAGCTTCTCCGCGTCGCCCGTCGTGAAGAAGCTCGCGGCGGCGTCCAGTGCCACGCGCCGGGTCACCGTCACCTTCGTCGGTGACGGCGGCTGTCCGCCCACCGTCCGCGCATGGCGGCGCGCCTGCGAGCGGACGAGCAGCCGCGGGTCGTCGATCCGTACTGTGGCGGCGCCCACGAGGATGGCATCGCAGCTGGCGCGGACGGCGTCGACGCGGTCGAAATCAGCGTCGTTGGACAGGAGCAGCCGCGACGCCGGGCCGCCGATGTAGCCGTCGATCGACATGCTGCAGCTGAGCACGGTGTACGGGCGGTCAGACACGCCTCGCCCCGTGCTGGTGAGTCGCCACCGCGACCCGGCATTCGGCGGCGGGCATCGGCCGGCGGCGTGAGGAACCACGGCGGAGCCATGCGCCGGCGAGGAGCAGGCCGCCCGGAAGGCTCGCAACCAGCACCATGACACCGTATGCGACGGCGGTGGAGACGCCCAGCCCCGCCCCCAGGCCCGCCGACCCGAAGACCCAGGCCGCCGCTCCTTCCCGCGGGCCCCAGCCGCCGAGGCTGGGCACGACCATCGCCAGCATGGCGAGCAGGGCCAGCGGCAGCACGCGCGAGGCCGGCGCGCTGGCGCCCGCCGTTCGCGCCGCGATCGCGAACGTCGTCGCGTGTCCGAGGACGACGGCCGACGAGGCGATCGCCATCGGCGCCAGCGACCTGCGGGCCAGCACCCCGGCCCGCAGGTCGCCCGCGATGACGCGACGGACGTGCCCAGGCCGCCTCCGGCGCACGAGCAGGATGCCGAGGGCCGCGACGGCGACGCCGGCCACCACCACCGGCATGGACGAGCGCGCAGGAGACGGCAGTGCGAGCAGGACCAGCACGGTGAGCGCGAGCTGGACGGCCTGGCCGATCCCGCGCTCCCATGCGACGGCCCTCAGCGCCCGGCCCATGTTCTTCGCCTCGCGGCCGTGCGTGACGCCGCGGTGAATGTCGCCCACCACTCCACCGGGCAGCGTCAAGTTGAGGAACAGCGACCGGTAGTACGCTGCGACCGCGGCGGGGAGCGAGATGTGGATGTCGAGCGCGCGGGCGACGACCGTCCACCGCCAGGCGCAGCAGACCGTGGTGACGGCCCCGATCAGCGTCGCGGCGGCCAACGCGCCGGCGTCCACGGCCCGAAGGCCGTCGAGGAAGGGTCCGCCGCCGAGGCGCCAGACCACGATGACGAGCACCGCGGCGGCGCTCGCCGGCCGCGCCCACCTCCACATCATCGTGCGGATGGGGTTTTCGACATGCTCCAGATTGCCTCGCTCCGTGTCGGGTCGGCCGGCGAGCGCCGAGGGGCCACGTCTGGCAGTACGGGGCGCACGGCCGCTCGGTTCTGCACGCACGGCGGGTGTCACGGAAGCACGAGCAGGTCGGCATGACCCACGGTCGCTGCGAGCTGTCCGGTCCGCACCTGGTGGAGGCGGTCACGGACATACCCCTCGATCTCTGCCGCCAGCTCGGGCTCGTGCTCGCAGGCGGCATCTGCCCAGCCCGTGAACCACGCCTCCGTCAGGGACGCATCGGCCCCGCCCAGCCGCCACGGGCTGGGGCGGACGAGCACGTCGGCGCCACCCCGGCGAAACCGCGCGGCGGCGGTTGCCGGCGCATCGGGGCCGAGCAGGCGGCCGCCCGGCGTCACGCGGCGCTGATGGGCGTCGAACGCGCACGCGACCCGGGCGTCGAGCGGGTGGCCGGGCGTCAACCCGACGTCCCCGGTGACAGACAGCGTGAGCAGCACCGGGCATCCCGCCGCGGCGCACAGGTCGACGACGGCCGCCAGCTCCGCCGCGGTCAGCAGGTCGAGCACTGCCGATGCGGTGATCAGCGTGGCGCGGGCAACGTCGTTTGGCTCCAGCCGGGTGATGTCCGACCGCCGCGGCTCGACGTCGACGCGACCCCCGTCCGCGGACACCTGCGGCACCGCCCCGGCCGCCACGCCCAGGAGATGCTCGTCACGGTCGTGGATCACCCACCGCTGCGGCCCCGGCAGGTGCGGCGCAAGCCACCGCGTCATGGCGCCCGTCCCGCAGGCGAGGTCGTGGACGATCCACGGGCCCGTGTCTGCGGCGTGTCGCAGAAGCGCGCTGACGAGATCCGTGGACCGTGCGGCCGCGTCGGCGCCCTCGCGAAGCCTCAGCCATTCGGGCGCCACACGGATCGCCTCGACGGTCACCGCGCCGCTCCTTCGAGCGCACCGGCGATCAGAGACGTGGTGGTCGACCATCCCGGGAGGGTGGAGCGCCGTCGTGCGGCGGCCCGCCGCAGCCCGCGGCGCAGGTCGTCATCCGTGAGCCACGCCCGCAGCTGCGCGGCCAGCGCGCGCGCGTCGTCCGGTGGCACGAGCAGCCCGGGCCGCGTCCCGTCCGCCGCCCGGCCGAGCGCCTCTGGTATGCCGCCGACGTCGGTGGCCACCACCGGCAGGCCCCGGGCGAGCGCCTCGGTGACGACCATGCCGTACGTCTCGCCGCGGGACGCGAGCACGAGCACGTCTGCGGCCGCGTACATCCGGTGGAGCTCGGCCCGCGGCACCGCTCCCTCGAAGCGGATGCGGCCGGCGAGTCCGGCGGCGGACATGCGGCGGCGGAGCGATTCCGCGAACCCGGGATCGCGGTCGACGGTGCCGGCGCACACGCACTCCCACCCGATCTCTGCGATGCCGGCGAGCGCGTCGACCAGCACGTCGTGGCCCTTGCCGGGGATCACGGCCGCGACGCAGAGCAGCGCACCGCCGGTCGCCGTCCCGGGTGCGATCTCTGCGGCATCGACTCCGGGCTCCGCGACGTGCACCCGCTCGGCGGGCAGGCCGTGGAGGTCGAGCAGCACGCTTCGCGCCCAGTGGCTCGTCGTCACGATGCGGGCGGCGGCGGACAGCACGGCGCCCTCCCCGCCCGCCGTGTCGGCATCCGCCGCTCCCTGGCCAAGCGGCATGTGGACGAGCACGACCAGGCGCAAGCGCCTCGACTCCGGCAGCACGACGTGCGGCGCCGGCGAGGCGACCAGCCCGTCCACCAGGACGATGTCCGCGTCGGGGATCGCGCCGAGCACCGCGGCGAGCGCCGCCAGCGAAACCGTGTCCGTCCGTGGCCATGAGCCGGGCACCGCATGGACGTGCACCGGCCGGCCCAGGGACTCCAGCCCGCGGATCACGCGGCTGTCGTAGAGGTTGCCGCCACTCGGCCGGGCCGGATCGTCGATGCCGTCCGGGACGACGGCGTGGAGTGGCGTCACAGCGCTCGCTCGTAGCCGGCCCAGGCGACGTGCGACTCGTGCAGCGTTACGACCAGCGCGTCGAGGGTCTGTGCGGTCTCCCCGAGATCCCCGGCTCGAATGCGTTCGGCGAGCCGGTCGGCGATCACCCGCGCGAGTTGTTCGGTCGTCGTATTGAGGGCCGCCAACTCCGGTTCGTCGTCGAGGTTCCGGTAGTCCAGATCGGCGAGCACCGCGCGTAGCGCGTCGGACGCGCGGCCGATGTCGACCACCACCCCGTCGGCGTCGAGCTCTGCCCGGCGGAACGTCGCGTCGATCACGTACGTGGCGCCGTGGAGGCGCTGGGCCGGCCCGAACGCCGCCCCGCGGAGGCTGTGGGCGATCATCATGTGATCGCGCACGGTGACGCTGAACATCCCGGCTACCCCTCTCCGTAGACGATCGAGTGGCAGAGCCCGGGCAGGTCGTCCGATGCCAGACGCGCCATCACGTCGGGCAGGTCGTCGAACCGCGACTCTCCGGTGAGGACCGAGTCGAAGGCCGGATCCCGCAACAGGTCGAGCGCGAGGGCGAGCCGCGCTGCAGCGCTGCGACGCGGCCGGCGCGACGGGGCGACCATCCCCACCTGGCTCGATCGTATGGCCAGGCGCCTGGAGTGGAACGCCCCGCCCAGCGACAGCTGGACCTCCGCGTTGCCGTACCAGCTGAGGTCGATCACGGCACCCTCCGTCCCGAGCATCTCGATCGACCGCTGGAGCCCGGCGCCGGTGGCGCTCGTGTGCACGACCAGGTCCAGGTCCCCCGGCGCGTCGCCTGGGAGGGCGAAGGCCGCGCCGAGCGCCCCGGCCACCTCCGCCCGCTGCTCGTCGACATCGACCACGGTCACCTCCACCGCGGGGAGCCGGCTGAGCAGTCGCGCGACGCAGCAGCCCACCATCCCCCCGCCGACGACCGCGACGCGGTCCCCCACCAGCGGGCCCGCGTCCCACAACGCGTTGACTGCGGTCTCCACCGTCCCGGCCAGCACGGCGCGGGCCGGGGGCACCTCATCCGGTACGACGACGACCGCGTCCGCGGGCACGACGTAGGCGGTCTGGTGGGGGTGCAGGCAGAACACGGTGCGGCCGCGCAGCGCCGCGGAGCCCTGCTCGACCTGGCCAACGCTCAGGTAGCCGTACTTGACAGGGCCGGGGAACTCGCCGTCCTGGAACGGCGCCCGCATCGCGGCGTGCTGATCCGGCGGCACACCTCCGCGGAACACGAGCGCCTCTGTGCCGCGGCTGACCGCCGAGCGCAGGGCTCGCACGAGGACGTCGTCAGGCCCGGGCGCGGCCAGCGTGGCTGACCGGATCTCGCCTTGGCCGGGCGCGCGCACCCAGAACGCGCGTGCGACCCGTTCGTTGCTTCCCCCAGCGGTGGAGGCACGGTTCGCGTCCTGCATCGGCGGTGAGTCGACCACCGGCTGAGGATAGGGCACCTTCGTGGGTCGAAGCCGTCACCCGGCGCACGGCGGCCCTACGGCCGTCAGGTCGGCATTTCGGCGTACTGCGGCGCGTCGTCGCCGATCTCGTGCCACGCGGCCTTGTATGCCACCTGCTGGTGGAAGCTCGGGCGCATGTCGAGGTCAGGCATCAGCCCCGCGGCCACGAAGTACACCGCTCCGAGATCGTCGTACAGGCTCGAGCCGCAGTCGCTGCAGAAGTTGCGAGGCGCGAGGTGGCTCTCGTAGGTCTTCACAAGGTCCTGGCCCTTGGTGAACTGGAAGTTCTCCTTCGCGACCACGACGCCGGCCAGGCTCGATCCCGTCCAGTGCTGACAGCGCGTGCAGTGGCAGTACCCCAGCGACTGCGGGTCGCGGACCTCGTACTCGACACCGCCGCAGAGGCACGTTCCCGTGAGCGTCTCAGACATCGCGACCCCTCCTACGTTCGTCAACCGATCCGCGCCCACCGTACCAAGACGGGGGCATTGCTGCCTGGCGCGCGCTGCACCGCCGAGCGGCCCGGTCAGCGTCCGGGCGTCACCGCGTTCGCGCGTCGCCGATCTGTTGCAGCGCCCAGCTGTTTCCGTCCGGATCGGCGAAGTGCGCATAGCGCACCCCTCCCATGTCCCTGATCTCGCCGACATCGACCCCGCGCTTCACGAGCGCGGAGCGGGCATCGGAGATGTCGTCGACCACCAGGTGGATGTTGCGGACGCGTCCCTGCGTCGAGGGGGCGCCCATGCCGCTGCCGATGACGATCGAGCAGGCCGAGCCCGGCGGCGTCAGCTGGACGACGCGCATGCCGTTTCCGGGCCGGATGTCGTGATCGACCGCGAAGCCGGCTTGCTCGGCATAGAACGCCTTGCTCGCGTCGACATCGTCGACCGGGAGCGGGACGAGCTCGAGCCGCATCTCGGGTAGTTCGGCCATGGGTCTCCTCACGTCGCGTGTGGCAGCGGTCCCGGCGCAGCGCCGGCATCGCCATCGAACCGATCAGGGTAGCGGGCGTCGCAGGCCGGCTCGTCGTACGGGAGACGGAGGAGGGGCGGATGGAGTGCGTTGCTAGGCTGATCCGCGATGATCATCGTCGACGAGATCGTATCGGCCGACGGGTGGGCGGCCCGGGCCGATGGAGACATCGATTTCTTCGTCGGGCGAGAGGGGCTTGTTGACTCGGTCGGCAACGCGGAGCGCATGGCGCGCGTGGCGGCCGTGCTCCTGGGCACCCGGACATACCGTGAGTTCAGCGACTACTGGCCGACGCAGGACCCGGCTCTGCCGGTCAACCGCCTACCGAAGCACGTGCTCTCGACGACGCTCGACGATGCACCATGGGGCGCCCTCGAGCCGGCAACGGTCGAGCGTGGGGACGCGGTCGAGGTCGCTCGGAACCTGGAGCGGCACCATGGCGGCGATCTCATCGTCTGGGGCAGCCTGACGCTCGCTCGGGCGCTGCTCGCGGCCGGCGCCGTCGAGGAGGTGTGGCTCCGTATCGTGCCGACGGCGCTCGGCACCGGACGCACGTTTTGGCCCGAGCGGGACATCGAGTTTCGCGGCGTGGAGACGGTGCAGCACCCCGGCGGTTGGACGACCGCCCGCCTCCGCCTCTGACGCGGCGGTTCACCCCCCGGCCGTGCCGGGCTTCCTCGCGTGGTAGGTCAGGAAACGGGTGTCCGCCGTAGGGGCAACGGGCTGGTAGTCGGCGTGCACCGCCCGAAGCTCGAAGCCGGTCGCCGCGAGCAGGGAGCGCAGCTCGTGGTCGAAGTACGCGCGCATCGTGAGCGGCCACACCTCCGTGGCCACCAGCTCGCCGTCTCGCCACAGGTCGGCCACGAGTTCCAGGGTGATCGTCTGGTCAAGCGGATCGGCTGCCAGGGCGCGGCTGCGCAGCTCGCGTTCGGTCCCGTCGGGCGCCTGCGTGCGGTGCCGGTTGGTGGGGAGGGGCTGCGGCAGGTCGGCCCTCGCCTCCGCCGTCCAACACTTCCACAGCCCGGCGTTGGCGTAGGGCGCCTCGTTGTCGAGGAACAGCGTGCCGCCCGGCTCCAGCGCGTCGTACAGCCGGCGAAGCGCCTCGACGTCCTGTTCGCGCGTGGTGCCCAGGCCGAACACGCCGCAGACGACGACGGCTTGATAGCCGCGCGGCATCTCCAGCTCGTGCAGCGGCTGGACAGCCAGCGTCGGCTCGCGGGCCGCCGCCCCAGCCCGTCTCCGGCAGTGCGCGATCATGTCCTCCGAGACGTCCGCCCCGTCCACGTCGTATCCCGCCCGCAGCCACGGGACGAGCAGGCGGCCGGTGCCGCAGCCGGCGTCGAGCGCCGGCTGGCCCGCGGAGACGTACCGGCCGAAGTAGTCGATCTCCGGTCCTTCGGTATTGAAGAGCGCCCACCAGTCGGCGACCAAGCCGTGATGCCAGGTGGCCATCACGCCACCCTATGCAACTCTGCGCGCGCCTGCCAACCGGTTGGGGCCATAGAAGCATCCCGGCAGGTGGGGTACCTTGCCGTCCGGGGCAGGCGTTCGGCGGGCACCCGGACGACGGAAACGATGACGGAGCCAGGACTCACGACGATCGATGCGGCCGCGGTCGCCGGCGGCCTCGCAGGCGACGGCATCGTCGGCCTGCCCGGTGCGCTCACCCCGGAGTGGGCGGACAGGCTGCACGACGACTGCCTCCGGCTGCACGACGCCGCCAGCTCGTATCCCACGGGACGCATCAGCCGCGGCCGCAACCGCTGGTACTTCGCCGTGCACCCCGAGCAGGTGTCCGGCATCGCCGACCTCCTCACCCATCCCTGGGTCACGACCATCTGCGAGCGGATCCTGGGGCCGGCGTACCAGGTTGCCGAGGTGGCGTTCGACGTGTCGTTCCCGGGGTCGAAGTACCAGCCGTGGCATCGCGACTTCCGCAAGCACGTCGGGATGCGGGTGGATGGCAGCCTCTGCGCGCTCGCGTTCAACGTGCCCACGGTCGACGTGGTCGACGAGATGGGGCCGTTCGAGATCGTCCGCGGCACCCAGGGCGACGACATCCCCACCGACAACCAGATGTTCCCCGACTCCGAGGGGCAGCGCCGCTACGAGGACGACGACCGGCGGACGTTGATGCGGCCCCGGCGTGGCGGGATGTCGGTGCGAACCCCGCTGGCGATCCACCGGGGGACGCCGAACGTCTCGCAGCAGGTGCGGCCGGTGATGGTTCTGACCGCGTATGCCGGGGACGTCGACCTGCTCAAGGGCCATGACGTGCTCGCGGCGACGCGCGGGTTCCTCGATCGCCTCCCGGAGCAGGCGCGCGACCACCTGCACTGCGCCGTCGTGGACAGCCTGGAGCGGATCGACCAGGGCCACGACATCGAGGGCTTGGTGATGGGCGAGGAGTGACCGGCTCCGCCCGGCTCGGGGCCGGGGGCGAGGGTCGCGGTCATGCATCCCAGACGACGGGCAGCGACTTGGCCGCGCGGACGAACCATCCGTGAACCACGGGCTGCCGCTCCGGATGCAGCCGCAGGCCGGGCAGTCGCCGGAACGCCTCCTCCACCGAGAGGCGCGCGACCTGCCGCGCGACGTAGTGGCCGACGCAGAAATGGGCACCGAATCCGAAGGTGAACGTGTTCAACCGCGTGCGCTTCAGATCGAACGTGTCGGGATCGTCGAAGCGGCGCTCATCGCGGTTTGCGGAGCCGATCACCATGGCGATCTCGGTGCCGGCGGGGATCAGCTTGCCGCCGAGGACGACGTCCGCAGTGGTCAGCTTCTCCGTCATGTTGAAGGGCGAGATCCAGCGGAGGCCCTCGTGCACCGCCGCTGACGACAACCCCGCGGGATCGGCGGCGACAGCGGCGGCCTGCTCGGGGCGGCCGAGCAGCCCCAGCAGCGTGTTCGCGGCGCCGTGGGCGGGCTCCTGAAACCCGCCGACGATCATCGTGCCGACGGTGCCGATGATCTCGTCGACGGAGCGAACCTGCCCGTCGGGCATTGCGTGACGCACCATGTGCGCGATCGTGCTCCCATCGGAGTGCGTTCGTAGGTCATCGACCCTGCCGGCCAGGTATTCGCGAAGCTCGGCCTTGACCGCCTCGGCACGCTCGGCGATGGCGGGGTCGTCCCGGCCCAGGTCGACGAGGTACGCGGCGAGCCCGTGGAACCATCGGAGCAGCGTGTCGTCGGGCACATCCGCGAGCCCGAGCACGTCGCCGACAGCCCGTGCGCTGATTCGCTCCAGGACGTCTCCCGTGAGATCGGCACTGCCCCGCTCCCTGACCGCCTCGACGTACCGGACCGCGGTTGGCCGCAGGAGCGACTCGACGTAGTCGTTGACCGCGCGAGGCCGGAAGCGAGCGTCCAGCGGCGCACGGGCCTGTCGATGTTCCTCACCCGACATGGCCATCACGTTGGGCAAGCCGTACACCAGGGCGTGGACCTCGGTCGTCGGCCCGAAGATCTCGTCGGCCGCCCCGGCCTCGGCGCACAGGTCCCACGTCGTGATCCACAACCGCCCCGTCTCAGGCACCCAGGCGACCGGTTGCTCACGGCGCATCCAGGCGTAGAGCGGATAGGGGTCGGCCTCGATGTCGGCGAGACGGGCGTCGACGACGGTGTCCGTGGCGAGGGGAGGGGTGGTGGGCATGACGTGCGTCGCGGACAGTCCACCACAAAACATCGGGCCAACCCAGCCGGCCCACCACCGCGTCCGCCCGAGAACGGCCTCAACGCCGGGTGCAGCCCCGCCCCCCGTGAGCCCCCCACGTCCTCCCCTGATGCGCCCGGCACGATTCGAACGTGCGGCCTCTGCCTCCGCAGGGCAGCGCTCTATCCCCTGAGCTACGGGCGCGGGAGCGGCAGTCTATCAGTGGCCTCGGGGCCGGCCCCGGTTGGGTGGTTGCTTGACATGTGACCAAAAGGTCACATATAGTGCGCCCATGGACGACGACGCGGTGTTCAAGGCGCTTGCCGATTCCACCCGCAGACATCTGCTCGACCGCCTGTTCGAGCGTGACGGCCGCACGCTCTCGGAGCTCGAGTCCGAGCTGGACATGACCCGCTTCGGCGTCATGAAGCACCTGCGCATCCTCGAGGCCGCCGGCCTCGTCGTCGCCCGCCGCTCGGGCCGGGAGAAGCTCCACTACCTGAACCCCGTCCCGATCAGGCTGATCCACGACCGGTGGATCGACAAGTACACCGAGCGCCGCGTGTCCGCGCTCGCCGACCTCAAATCCCAACTGGAGGACTCCGCATGACGACCACCATCGCGCCGGCCACCACCCAGATTTACCAGATCTACATCCGGGCGACGCCCGAGCAGATCTGGCAGGCCATCACCACGCCGGAGTGGACCGCCCGCTACTACCACGGCGCCCACATCACCGTCACGCCCGACCACTACGACTCGCGTAGCGGCGACGGCGACGTCTGGGGCGACGAGTCGGTGATGGAGTTCGATCCACCGCGCCGGCTCGTTCACGGCTGGCGCTCGCTCTACGACCCGGACATGGCGGCCGAGAAGCGCAGCCGCGTGACGTGGGAGATCGAGGTCCAGGAGGGCGGCTATTGCCTGTTGACGGTCGTCCACGACCAGCTCGACGGGGCGCCGAAGACGGCAGCCAGCGTCTCCGGCACCGGCTGGATGGGCGTGCTCAGCAACCTGAAGACCCTGCTCGAAACCGGCACTTCGCTCTTCTGATCCTCATCGCTACGGGGATATCCGTAACTGCGTCCGCTATGATGGACGTTACGGATATCTCCGTAGCACCATGCCTCGGCCACCTCGCGTCCACACCAACCCCTTCCGGTTCGGCGACATCGCGCTCGACGACGCCTTCGCCGACCGTGAGCAGGAGGTCCGCGAGCTCACCGCCGACGCGCTGAACGGCCAGAACGTCGTCGTCTTCGCCCCGCGCCGCTACGGCAAGACCTCGCTGGTCGAGCGCGTCGCACACGAGCTGGCTCTCAAGCGCGCGCTCGTCGCCGCGGTCAACCTGATGAAGGCGGCGACCAAGGAGCAGTTCGTCGAGCAGGTGATGCACGCCGTCCATGACGACATCGCAACGCCCCTCACCCGCGCGCGGGACAGCGCCCTGCAGCTCTTTCGAGGCCTCCGCGTCACGCCGCGCATCTCGCTCGACCCGTCCGACAACTCGGTCACGTTCTCGATCGACGGCGTGTATTCGAACGAGGACGTCGATGCGACGCTCGCACGGCTGCTCGAGCTGCCGGCCCGGCTCGCGGCCGAGCGAAACCGCCAGGTGGTGCTGATCTTCGACGAGTTCCAGGAGATCGTGTCGCTCGACCCGCACCTGCCCGCGCTGCTTCGCTCGGTGTTCCAGGAGCAGCCGCACGTCGGGCACATCTACCTGGGCAGCAAGCGCCACATGATGCAGCGGATCTTCAACGACCAGAACGAGCCGTTCTGGCGCAGCGCGAAGCACATGGAGCTGGGCCCCATCCCCGCCGGCGAGTTTGCCCGGTTCGTGCGCCGCCGGTTCTCGTCGACAGGCCGGTCGATCGACCGCGAGGCGGCGGATGCGCTGGTCGAGATCACGAACGGGCACCCCTACGGCACCCAGGAGCTCGCCTACGCGGTATGGCAGGCGACGGGGACGGGCGACTCGGCCGGCTACCCGCAGCTGGACGCCGGGCTGGACGCGGTGCTTCGCTCCGAGCATTCGCACTTCGCGCGCATCTGGGAAAAGGGCACGAAGAACCAGCGGCTGATCCTCCGGGCGCTCGCGGCCGAGCCGGGCCACCTGCTGGCAGCGGCATACCGAGCACGGCACCGGCTGGGCACGCCGTCCACCGTGCAGTACGCGGCCGGCACGCTCGTCGAGGACGAACTGATCGGCAAGGACAGCGGCGGCGCGTACCGGATCGTCGAGCCGTTCCTCGCCGACTGGATCCGGCGCACCGCCGCGTAGTTCATTACGGGGTTATCCGTAACGGACGCTCCCGTATTGCGGTCCACGTGGCGAAACCGTGTCCAGCGGGTACTCCTGGGGCACCTTGGTGCCCGGAGCGACACCCACTCAGACGCGCGAGCAGCGCTGGGCCCGCAGGCTCGAGGCCCCGATGCTGGTCGCCTCGCTTGCGGTGATCCCGCTCGTCATCATCGCGGCCGACGACTTCGGCAGCGAGGTGGAGCAGATCGGCCGCATCCTCAACTGGGGCACGTGGCTCATGTTCGTCCTCGAGATCGCCATCATGCTGGCCGTCACGGACAACCGCCTGCGGTGGCTTCGGAGCCATCCGGCCGAGCTGATCGCGACCGTGCTCTCGCCGCCGATCCTGCCTGGGCCGTTGCAGACCATCCGCGTGCTTCGCGTCCTGCGGCTGGCCCGGCTCGCCGTCACCGTGCAGATGCTGCGCCGCTTCATGAGCCCGGATGGCCTTCGCGACGCCGGCCTCTTCACGCTGTTCGTCGTGCTCGGCGGTGGGGTGGCGTTCAGTCAGGTGGAGAAGGGCCAGCAGCTGTCCGCATGGGACGGCGTGTGGTGGGCGACCAGCACCATCACCACGGTCGGGTACGGCGACGTGACGCCGCAGACGGTGAGCGGCCGGTTGATTGCGATCGTCATGATGGTCTCGGGCATCGGCTTCGTCGCCCTGCTGACCGCCGCGGTCGCCGAGCGGTTCATTCGCGACGAGCACGCGTCCGAGCAGTCGATCGAGCGGCACATGGTCAACCTGACCGAGGAGCTGCGGCACATCCGCCGGCGGCTCGACCGCCTCGAGGCCGGGGCCCGCGAGCGGCAGAGCTCGGATCGCTAGCCGGCTGCGCCGCCGAGGGCGGCGCTGATCCCGGCGATGATGGCGCCACCGACCGCGACCGACGCGAACGAGCGCAGGAACGACGTCTCGAAGAACTTCCACCGCAGCACCGCGAGGGCGAACAGCTCGATGGCGATGGTGGCGATCGCCGCGATCAGGGCGGCGCGGTAGTGCGGGATCAGGAACGGCAGGGTGTGGAAGATGCCGCCGATGAACGTGCCCAGCCCGGTGATCGACCCCCGCACCAGCGGGCTGCCGCGGCCGGTCACCTCGCCGGTGTCCGAGAGGCCCTCCGAGAACGCCATGCTGACGCCTGCCCCGATCGCCGTTGCGAGGCCCGAGACGAACGCGTAGTGCGGGCGGTGTGTGGCAAGCGCCACGGCGAAGATCGGCGCGAGCGTCGAGAGCGAGCCGTCGATGAGACCGGTCATCGCCGGCTGCACACGCTGCAGCAGGAATGAGCGATCACGGTCGTTCAATGCGGAGACGGTCTCGGCCACGGGTCGAAGGATTATGGCGGCTGGGTCAGGCGGGCTGACCCGGCTACTCCGCCAGGGTCCTGCCGGCGGGGCTGAGCTGTCCGTTGAGCGACCGCTGGTGTGCCGCCCCGGGGCGGGCCGGCCCGTCACCGAGCAGCGCTGCGCGGATGTCGGTCAGGAGCGCGACCTGATGTTCCAGGCACGACAGTCGCTGCTCCGCCAGCTCGTTGCGCATCACCGCCAGGCTGACCTGGTGCTCTCGCAGCGCGTTGCCTCGGATCTGCGTCCTGCGCTGGACGTAGGCCACCATGGCGAGCACCAGGTTGCCCACCCCGAGGGCGATGATCACCGCGTAGTAGCCGACCTGACCCATGCATATCGGCTACCCGCTGCCGCGGAGGCGAAACACGAGCCGCTGCGATGGGCGAAAGGCGGAGGGGGAGGGATTCGAACCCTCGACTGAGGATAACCCCCAGTAACGGTTTTCGAGACCGCCGCATTCAACCACTCTGCCACCCCTCCGCGGGTGGTGCGACGCGCAGTCTAGTCCCCGGGTGTCCGGCTAGACGCTGACGTTTGGCGAGGCCTCGCCGGCCATCGGCTCGGTCGCCGTCGGCGGCCGGATCCCCGGTACCGCGCTGTCGTCGATCGGCGCGGTGCCGGTGTCGGCCAGCACGCGGAGCGCATCGGGCGGCATGTAGACCCGGACGGGGTCGCCCTGCTTGTAGCTGAGCTCCTGGCCGGTGTTCTGTACGAGCGCCTGCACCTTGTCGCCGTTGGCCAGTCCGACGATGATCTGGTTTGCGTTGCCCAGATAGACGACCCGCTCCACCATGGCGGGCACCCGGTTCTCGCCCGCCGCGTCGTGCGGCTCGAGATGCACGCGCTCGGGCCGGATCACGATCTTCGTCTCACCCGTCGTGTGGACCTGGCCCTGCGCGGCGTACAGCTCGAAGTCGCCCACCGTCACGCGGCAGCGTCCATTGCTGTCGCCGTGCGCCATGGCGGTCATCAGGTTGGAGACACCGAGGAAGTCGGCCACGAACGTCGTCGTCGGCTCCTCGTACACCTCCTGCGGCGGCCCCACCTGCTCGACGCGGCCGTCGCTCATCACCGCGATCCGGTCGCTCATCGTCAGCGCCTCTTCCTGGTCATGCGTCACGTACACGAAGGTGATGCCGACCTGCTGCTGGAGCGCCTTCAGCTCGATCTGCAGCGCCTTCCGCAGCTTGGCGTCCAGCGCGCCGAGGGGCTCGTCCAGCAGCAGCACCGCCGGCTTCAGCACGAGCGCGCGGGCCAGCGCCACCCGCTGCTGCTGGCCGCCCGACATCTGCGCCGGCTTGCGCTTCTCCAGGCCCTGGAGCTGCACCAGTTCGAGCGCCTCGCCCACACGCTGGCGGATCTCCTGCTTCTGCCGCTTCTGGCGCTTCAACCCGAACGCGACGTTGTCGAACACGCTCAGGTGCGGGAACAGGGCGTAGCTCTGGAACACCGTGTTGACGTTGCGCTTGTGCGGCGGCGTGAACGCCATGTCTTCGCCGTCCAGGAGGATCTGGCCCTCGGTCGGCTGCTCGAACCCGGCGATCATCCGCAGGGTCGTGGTCTTGCCGCAGCCCGACGGCCCCAGCATCGAGAAGAACTCCCCGCTCGGCATGTGCAGGTTGATCCCGTCCACCGCCGTCACGTCGCCGAACTGCTTGACGAGGTCGACCACCTTCACTTCACCAGCCACGCCTCACGGCTCCTCTCGTTGGGGACGCTCAGGGTACAGCACCACGTCCATCGGCTAGATCCCGAACCCAGCGACGTCGTCGATCGCCGATCCCCGGTCGCCCTCGCCCCGCGTGAAGAAGCGGAAGACGGCCACGCCGCCGAGCACCGAGATCAGCGTGATCACCATGATCACCGTCGCGATGCCGTCGGTCGACGGCTGCGGCGTCGCCCGCGTCGCGTTGTAGATCGTCATCGGCACGGTGGTCGAGTTTGCGCCGTTCGAGAGCCACTGGCTGATCACGAAGTCGTCGATCGAGATCGCGAACACGATCGCGCCGCTGGCCACGACGGCCGGCAGGAGCAGCGGCAGCAGGACGCGGTAGAGCGCGACGGCGGGCGGCGCGCCCAGATCGGCTGCGGCTTCCTCGTACGACCGGCCGATCGAGAACAGGCGGCCGCGGACGATGACGACGACGTAGCTGATCGAGAAGGTGACGTGCCCGAGCACCTGCGCCGACGTGCCGAACGGCACGATGGTGAGCAGCTGTGAGAAGAGCAGGAGCAGCGAGACGCCCATCACGATCTCCGGCGTCACCAGCGGGAACAGCATGAGGAAGTTCGACGCGCCGGATCCCCGCCCGCGCCAGCGGGCCAGGCCGAGCGCGAGCAGCACGCCGATCGGCGTGGCGATGACGACGTCGAGCGCCGCCAGCTTCAGGCTCTGCCCGAGCGCACCGCGCAGGCCCGGGTCGTGGAACACCGAGTTGATCCCGGGCGCCGTGCTCGTGTACCACTTGGTGGTGAATCCCTGCCAGACCGTCAGCGACCGGCCGTCGTTGAACGAGAACTGGATCGCGACCAGCACGGGGGCGATCGACCAGATGATGTAGGCCCAGGTGACCACGACGAGGAACCGCGGCTTTCCCCACGGATTGCCGATCCAGCCGCCCGCGCGCCGCCAGAGGCTGAACTCCTTGGTGCGCGTGCGAGGTGTGGCGACGGCCTGGCTCATGCCGGCAGGTCCCTCGACGCGCGGTGGATCGTCCACATGTAGTAGCCCATCAGCAGCACCAGGAACGCGGACAGCAGGATCGTGATCGCTGCGCCGATCGTGGGCTGCGGGCCGCCGTGGAAGTAGAGATCGATCTGGTTTCCGATCATCGACGTGGTCGGTGCGCCGGACACGATGTTCGGCGTGTAGTAGTCACCGAACATGGGGAGCACGATCAGCACCGCGCCGCCGAGCAGGCCGGTGCGGGAGAGCGGGAGCGTGACATGCAGGAACGCCCGGAACGGGCTCGCGCCGAGGTCGCGGGCAGCCTCCAGGTGCGACCGGTCGATGCGGTCGAGCGACGCATACAGCGGCAGGATGAAGTACGGGATGTACCCGTAGATCAGCGCGATGATGACGGTGAAGCTCTCGCCGCCCAGGTAGTTGTTGGGGTCGCTGACCAGCCCCAGGTGAAAGAGCAGGTCGTTCAGGTGGGTGAACGCCAGGAACCGCTGGGCGTACCCGCCCGGCGACAGCAGGTTGATCCACGCCAGCATCCGCATCAGGTAGCTGATCCAGAACGGCAGTACGAGCAGGATCAGGAGCATGCTCTTCGTCCGCGAGGCGTGACGGGCGATGTAGTAGGCGACCGGGTACCCGATCAGGATGCAGCCCCCCAGCGACAGCCCCACGTACTCCACCGTCCGCACGAACACGTCCCAGTAGATGCCACCGGGCTCCAGCTCGGTGAGCACCTGGGACACCCAGCCGAAATTCCACTGCAGCGGGTTCCACGCCGGCACCGCGGTGAGCAGGATCGGATCGACGCTGCCGAAGGCCACGCCCACGACGGCGTAGAAGGGCAGCACAAACAGGACCAGCAGCCAGATGACGCCGGGGAGCGAGAAGAGAGGCCACAGCCAGCGTGGATACATCGGCGCTCCCTACGCTCCCGACAGGAACTGCGAGTAGGCGTTCTGCCAGAGCGCCTGGCCCTGCGTGGTGAGGGTCATCTCCTGAAGCGATGTCGGGCCCAGATCGTCGGCGGTCAGCACGGTGTTCTGGAGCGACTCGGGGAGGATCCCGTCCTGCACCATCTGGCCCGGGTCGATCTCGGTCAGCGGCGGCTGGTAGCCGTTGTAGTTCAGGAAATTGTTGCGCGCCTGCGTGTTGTCGAGGATGAAGTTGAGGAACAGGTGCGAGAGCACCGGCTTCTTCGTCGAGGAGCAGATGCTGAACATGTCGTTCTGGATCGGCCCGTTGCCGCGCCCCGGGTTCCAGAACCGCAGCGCCTGCTTTGATTCCTTGTCGGCATAGAACAGATACCCGGCGATCGCGTCGCCCGACCACGCCTGGTTCAGGTACGCCTTACGCTCGGCGACAGCCGAGTACTGCAGGTCGCCGACCTTGACGTTGCAGATCCCGTACAGCTGCTGGAGGTCCTTGACGGCCTGGTCGATCTTCGCCGGGTCCTCGGTGTTGATGTCCTTGTCACCGCGGTGGAGCAGCGCCATGGCGATCGTCTCGCGCACCTCGGAGAGCAGCGCCGTCTTGCCCCGGTACTTCTGCGCACGCCAGAAGATGTCCCACGGATTGGGGGTGAGGGTCGGGATGTCCTCCTTCACGAAATCCGTGCGGTACAGGATGCCGGTCGTGTAGCACGTGTAGGGCACGCTGTAGCGCGAGCCCTTGTCGTAGAACGGGTCGACCAGCGACGGCCAGACGTTCTTCTGGAGGTTGGGGATGTAGTCCAGGTTCAGCGGCTTGATCAGCTTCGCGGCGACGACGCGCGCGATGTTGTCCGGCGTCATCTCCATCACGTCCGGCTTCACGGTGCCCGAAGCGAGCTTGGTGATGCCGCTGTTGATGTCGTCGAACGGCGTCACCTTGCACGTCACGCCGTACTTCTTGCCGAACGCCTTCAGCAGCGCCGGGTCGATGTAGTCGGGGTAGTTGAAGATGACGAAGTCGCCGCCCGTCTCGGGCTGCATGCCCGAGGCGATCGGCTGCTCGTAGCGCGGGATCGTGACCGGCCCGTTGGGGCGGGCCAGCGGCAGCCCCAGCGGGCCGAGCTTCTGGCCGTTGGCGCCGGTCGCGACGCTGTTGTTGGCCGTCGTGCTGTTGCTGCAGGCCGCCAGGAGGCTGCCCGCGCCGGAGAGGGCGAACGCCGCGCCGCCCGACCGCAGCAGGAAATCGCGGCGGGTGGCGCCGGAGCGCCGGTCCTTCGGATGCATGTGAAGCCCTCCCGTCCTTGACTGACTAGCCAGTCAACTGCCGTGCTCGTGCGACTGTACCGAGTTGGGAGGCGGTGTCAAGGACGCACCTCACGCGCTCGTGAGCCCAGTCGCTGGGTTCCTTGGTGCGCGATTCAAGCAATCCACCGGCGCTGCGTCAAGACTGGGGCAGCGAACGCTTGCGTTCGTTCAATGCCACCGGTAAGAATGGCGCGCCATGGCACGGCCAAAGAACCAGACCGAGCGCCGTCGCCAGCTGACCGAGGCGGCGGGCCGGGCGATCGTCGCTCGCGGTGCGGCGGCGGTGCGGCTGAAGGACATCGCCGACCAGGCGGGAATCACCCCGGGCGCCGTTCTCTACTACTACCCGGACGTGGACGCACTGCTGGTCGAGGCGCACCGGGCCGCCGGCGAGCGCTTCTGCGAGGACCGGATCGCGGCGCTGGCGGAGATCGACGATCCACGGGAGCGCATGGTCGCGGCGATCCGCACCGGCCTGCCCACCGGGCCGGAGGACGAGGCGGTGCGGATGCTCTACGAGATGGACGCGCTGGTCGGAAGGAGCGCGCTGTACTCGGCGCTCACCGTGTCGTTCTTCGAGCGGCAGGTGGCGCTCTACCAGGTGATCCTCGAGGCCGGGGTCGCGCGCGGGCTGTTCGACCTGACCGACGACTCGCATACGCTCGGGCGCAACATCGTGGCGCTCGAGGACGCGCACGGGCTGCATGTCCTGATGGGCGACTCGCCGATCGACCGGCGTGAGGCGGAGCGGCTGATCGTCGCCCACGCGTCGGCTGTCACCCGGTGCGACCTTCGCGCCGTCGCAGGCTGACCGGTCCGGTTCTGCCGGCAGAGCTGGGCCCCCCTCTGGCAGACTCCCGGCCCGATGCCTCGAGACCTGCAGCCGCTGTTCGCGCCGCGCTCCGTCGCCATCCTGGGCGCCTCCAACGACCCTGCGAAATGGGGAAACTGGCTCGCGCGCGGAGCGCTGCGCGGCAAGCATCGCCGTCCCGTGTACCTGGTCAACCGAAACGGGGGCGAGGTGCTCGGCGAGCCGGCGTTCCGCTCGCTGGCCGAGCTGCCCGGCGATCCCGAGCTGGTCGTCATCTCCGTTCCGGCGCCCGCGTTCGAGCAGGCCGTGGACGACGCGCTGGCGCGAAACGCCAAGGCGCTGATCGGCATCACGGCCGGGCTGGGGGAGTCCGGAGACGAGGCGGCCGCCCGCGAGCGGGAGCTCGTGTGGCGCATCCGCGAGGCCGGCGCGATGCTGCTCGGGCCGAACTGCCTGGGCGTCTACGACGCGTCGAGCGACCTCGGGCTGGCATCGAACGAGTTTCCGCCGGGCGCGATCGGGCTGATCTCACAGAGCGGCAACCTCGCCCTCGAGCTGGGCCTGCTGGCGGGGCGGTACGGGCTCGGATTCTCACGGTTCGCGTCGATCGGCAACCAGGCCGACCTCGACCTCGCCGAACTGGTCGCGTCCTACGCGGCCCACGAGCAGACCGAGCTGATCGCGATCTACGTGGAGGACTTCCGCGACGGGCGCGCGTTCGTCGACGCGGCCGCGAACGCCGGCAAGCCGTGCGTGCTGATCACCGTCGGCCGCAGCGATGCCAGCGGCAGGGCGGCCGCATCGCACACCGGCGCGATGGTCTCGGACCACAGCGTCGTCGATGCCGCATGCCGGGCTGCGGGCGTGTCCCTGGTGTCGACGCCCGCGCAGATGATCGACCTCGCCCACGCGCTGCTGCAGCCGCGCCGGCTGGGCGGCTCGCGCGTTGCGGTGCTCGGCGATGGTGGCGGCCATGGTGCCATCGCGTGCGATGTCGCCGTCGCCGCGGGTCTCGACGTTCCCACGCTGTCGCCCGAGCTGCAGGCGGCGCTCGCCGAGCCGCTGCCCGTGACCGCCTCGACCAGGAACCCCGTGGATCTCGCCGGCGGAGGGGAGGAGGATTTCTACAACTACTCGCGCATGGCGCGCGGCCTGCTCGAGTCGGGTGACGTCGACGGGCTGCTGATGACCGGCTACTTCGGCGGCTACAGCCAGTATTCGGACGAGTTCTCGGAGCGCGAGACCGATGTGGCGCGCGAGATCGCCCGGGCGGTCGAGGAGACCGGCAAGCCGCTGGTAGCCCAGTCCATGTACCCCGACGGCGCGCCCAACCTCGTGCTGCGCGAGCGTGGGATACCCGTGTACGCGACGATCGAGGCCGCGGCCTCTGCGCTCTCGGCGCTGCGCCTCCCGGGCCACGTGCCGGGCTCACCAACGTTGCCCGATCCGGAGACGGAGCCGTTCGAGGTCTCGTACTTCGGCGCCCGTGAGCTGCTGGCCGCGGGCGGCGTTCCGTTCGTCGAGGCGCTTCGCGTCCGCACGCGCGAGGAGGCGCTCGTCGCCGCGGACGGCGTCGGCTACCCGATCGTGCTGAAGGCGCTCGGCCTGCTGCACAAGTCGGACGCGGGCGGCGTGGCGGTCGGCCTGACCGACGAGGAGACGCTCGGCCGCGCGTTCGACGACATGACGTCGCGGCTCTCGCCCCCGGAGCTCTCGGTCGAGGCGATGGCGCCGCTCTCCCAGGGAGTGGAGCTGATCATCGGCGCCAAGCGCGATCCCCGCTTCGGCCCCGTGGCCCTGGTCGGCATGGGCGGTGTCTACGCCGAACTGCTGCTCGATGTGGCGGAGGCGCTCGCCCCCGTCTCGGCGGAGCAGGCGATCGAGATGATCGAGTCGCTGAACGGCGCCCCGGTGCTGAAGGGCGCACGCGGCCGTCCGGCGCTCGACATCCCCGCCGCGGCAAGCGCGCTGGTGGCGCTCTCGCGGGTGGCCGCCGCACGGCCGGAGATCGCCGAGATCGAGGTGAACCCGCTGCTGGTGCTGCCGAGGGGCGCGCTGGCGCTCGACGCGCGCATCATCCACGCCGACGAAGGAGGCCAGGATGCTGGTTGACGGCTGCTATGACGGCCGTGTCGCGATCGTCACCGGCGGTGGCAGCGGCATGGGGCGCGCGATGGCGAAGGAGTTCGCGCGGCTCGGCGCCTCCGTGCTGGTTGCGGGCCGCCGGGCCGAGCCGCTCGAGGAGACGGTCGCGCTGATCCAGCAGGCCGGCGGCGTCGCGGCCGCGCAGCCGACCGACGTGCGGGATCCCGAACAGGTGGACGCGATGGCGGCGGCCGCCGTCGACCGGTTCGGCCGCGTCGACTGCCTGGTCAACAACGCCGCGGGCAACTTCGTCGTGCGGGGCGAGGACCTGTCGCCGAACGGGTGGCGCGCCGTGGTCTCGATCGTGCTGGACGGAGGGTTCCTCTGCACCCGCGCGGCCGGGCGGCGGATGATCGAGCAGGGCGGCGGCGGCGCCGTGCTCTCCGTGATCGCGAGCTACGCCTGGACGGGCGGTCCCGGCACGGTGCACTCCGCGGCCGCGAAGGCCGGCCTGCTGGCGATGACCAAGACGCTTGCCGTCGAATGGGCGCCGCACCGGATCCGGCTGAACACGATCTGTCCCGGGCCGACCGACACCGAGGGCGCGGGCCAGGCCCTGTGGCCCGAGCCGGCCGACCGCGAGCGGGTGGAGCGAAGCGTGCCGGCCGGGAGGCTCGCATCCGTTGAGGAGATCGCATGGTGGACGACCGCCCTCTGTTCCGACTTCGGCTCCTACGTGACCGGCATGAACTTCACGATCGACGGCGGGCACTGGCTCGAGCAGGAGAGCTACATGCCGTCCCTGAAGGCGCGCGAGTAGCGACGGCCGGCCTCCGTCATGGCCGGCCTCTAGGTTTGCGCCATGCGGTTGCCCTCGCGAGGCGGTGCCACCGGCCTGGGAGACGTGCGCCCGGGCTGGTTGACCGCCGGAGGAATCAGGCTGGCCGTGCTGTGCCTCTTCATCGTCGCGATCGAGATGCTGCGCCCCCACCTGTCGCCCCATTCCGCGGGCTGGGTTGCGGTGGCCGGGGCGGTGGCGGTGGCCGCCGGCGGCGCGGTGTTCGTCGGCGCCACCCGCAGGCTGGCTGAGCGCCTGCCGTTCCTGACGGGATCGCAGCGCCTGGCGGACGCGGCGGTGCTGCAGCTGCGGCGGATCGGGCTGCCGCTGCTCGGGCTGCTGTTCTTCCTGTTCTGGACGTTCGTGTACCTGGCGCTGTGGGCCGTGCACCCGGACGACGCGTTCCGCGGGCTGGGATCCCAGCCGAGGTTCGCCGACTTCTTCTACTACGCCGTCTCGACGGCGCTGATCTCGCCGCCGGGGGACATCCTCGCCCACTCCCGCGGCGCGCGGGCGGCCACCATGATCGAGATGCTCACCGGCTTCGGCGTCCTGACGGCGTACCTGTCGAGCTTCATGGACTGGAACCGGCGCGAGGGAACGGAGGCGGAGTGAGCCGCCGATGGGCCGGCGGTCCCATCGCTCAGCGCTCGGGCCGCTCCAGGCGCAGGCCGGCGGCCACCAGCACCAGCTCTACGATGATTGCGCCGATCAGCCATCCCATCTGCGTCAGCTCCTGCTCGGGGAACGGAGAGGGAGGGATTCGAACCCTCGCTGGAGGTTTACCCCCCAGACCCACTTAGCAGGCGGGCGCCTTAAGCCACTCGGCCACCTCTCCCCGTGCCACCGCCCGGCGGCGGCAATGTCCGTACGATACTCGGTCGGCACGGCGACGCGCTTGAGCGCGACGGGCCCCCGCGTGACGGCCGGTTGAGCCAGCACCTCCCCGCGAAAGGTCGTAGGTTTTCCGCTGGTTCGGCGAACACCGCCGCCGTGTACCCACAGAAGCGGCGGCGTTGCGCCCGCGCTGCGAGACGAGGGAGGCGCCCTGGAGGGATCGGAAGCCGTTCGGAGCGAGATGCGTGCCGCACGCGTGCGGCGCATCCCTGCCGCCGCGCGCAACATCGTCGTGCTGTGGTCCGCAAGCCGCGTCGCCGTCGTGCTGCTCGGCTGGCTGTTGAGCACTCGTCTGGGATGGCACCGCGTGCTCGAGCCGTGGCAGCGCCAGCCCTGGACGGCGCTCACCGGCTGGGACTCGGTCTACTACATCCGCATCGCGCACGACGGCTACGCGAAGGGGCCGCGCGTCGCGTTCTTCCCGCTGTATCCGCTCCTGATCCGCGCCGCTGAGACGCTGATCGGCCTCGGAGACGCGCTGGCGTCGCTGGCCGTCTCGAACGGCTGCGCGCTGATCGGCCTGGCCGGCATCTACGTCCTCGGCCGCGACCGGCTGTCGCCCCAGCACGCCTGGCGTGCGGTGCTGTATCTGGTGCTCTCGCCCTATGCCTTCGCGCTGGTGCTCGCCTACAGCGAAGGCGTCTTCATCGCCCTGGCCAGCTGGCTGTTCGTGTTCAGCGACCGCCGCCGCCATCTGCCGGCCGCGGCGCTCGGCGTGCTCGCCGGCGTGACCCGCGTCAACGGCCTGGCGCTGATCGCGCCGCTGGCCCTCGTGGCCTGGCGGCGCCGTTCGGCGGCCGATGCCGTGGTGGCGGCGGCACCGGCGGCCGGGCTGGGCCTGCACATGCTGTGGCTGTGGCACGCCGTCGGCGATCCGCTCGCCTTCGTGCACGCCCAGGGACACTGGGGCGGTCACGCCAGCTTTCCACCGCTCGCCCTCGGCGAGGAGTTCTGGCAGTTCGCGCAGACCGGACGAGCGATCCACCTGCTCAGCGGCCTCACCGTCGTCGTCTACCTGGCACTGCTCGTGCCGATCCTGCGGCGGTCAGGGTTTGTGCGCCACCGGTGGGAGGATGCGCTCTACGTCCTCGGGATCTTCGCGCTGCCGCTGCTCGCGGGCGTCCTGCAGTCGTCGGGGCGCTTCGGCCTGCTCGCCTTTCCGCTGTTCTTCGCGCTCGCCGACCTGGGGCTGCGGCATCCCTCGCTGCACCGCGCCTACGTCGTCTTCGCGCCCGTCATCCAGGTGCTGGCGTTCGGCTACGTCGCGCTCGGGTACCTGGTGCCCTAGCCCTACCGCTCCGTCCACGCGGTCTGGCCGATCGTCACGCCGTTTGGCTTGTGCCGCGTGTACGCGTAGAGGAAGAACGTGTAGGCGCTCCCGTGCGTCAGGCTGCGGCCGGCGCCGCCGTACCGCCAGTCGCTCGGGATGTGGAACCGGCTCTTGCGGACGTAGTGCACCCAGATCGTCTTGCCGCTCCGCTGCAGGATGAAGGCGTACGACCGCGCGCCGCTGTAGGACGTCCAGTCGACGGTCGGCGTGAGATCGCCGATCGCGGCGCCGTTTCGCGGCGTGCAGATGCGTCCGGTGTGGATCTTCGCGCGCATGCCGGGCGAGTAGAAGATGCGCTCGCCGTTGTACGACCCGTACCGCGAGAACAGCGTGTAGCGGTACGTGCGAAGCGGCCTCGGGCCGCGGTCGAGGACGCTCGTCCCGTGGTGCCGGACGACCACCCCGTCACCTGGGCCCTTCGGGTAGTGCCGGCGGCCGCGGACGACGATCACCTTCTTGAACATCGGCGCGTCCGGATTTCGCCACGAGAGCTTTGCATCCGAGCAGCCGACCGCCGTCTGCAGGTGGCTCCCGTCCGGCGGCCTCTGGCCGGCACCCGTCAGCGCGATGCTCTGGTCCTGCCCGGCGTCGTTGACGAAGACCAGCGTCGCCACCCGCCCCGACGTCTTGGCCGGCGCGAACCTGACGCTCGCCGTGCACGTGTCATGCGGGGCCACGGGCCCATCGGTGCAGTTCTCCGACCCGAGGACGAACGAGCGCCGGTTCAGCCCCCCGATCCTGACGTTGCCGATGTGCAGGTTGGCGTCGCCGGTGTTGGTGATCGTCACCGGCGTGGCGTCGCTGATCCGCCCCTCGACCAGCGTGCCGAACGGGACCGTGGTGGGACTCGCCTGGATGCCGGGAACCTGCACCGTGCCGACCAGGCCGACCTGCTGGTGGCTGCCCGAGGCGGAGCCGTCGTCGTCCGTGAACGTCAGCGTCGCGTTGAAGGCGCCGGTCGAGCCGGGCTTGAACTGGATCTGCGACTGGCACGACGCACCGGGCTGAAGCGCGGCGTTGCCGCAGTTCCCGGTGCCAGTGTTGCTGAACGCGTTGTCGCCCGTGAGCGACACGCCGTTGACGTTCAGCACGGCGTTGCCGGTGTTGGTCAGTGTCACCGGCGCCACCTTGGCAACGTTGACCGGCGTTGCAAAAGCCACGGTTGCGGGGACGGACGCCTGCGGCACCGTGCCGGTGCCGCTCAGCTGAGCGAGAACCGGAGCAACACCGTCCTGCGAGGAGGTGACCGAGAGCGTCCCGGTGAGGGGGCCCGTTGCCCCGGGCGCAAACGTGACGGTGACGGTGCACGGCGCGTTCGTGTCGGTGCACCCGTTCGAGGCGATGGTGAACGCGGGATCCGAGCCGCTCGCGATCGACACGTTCGCGATGTGCAGCGTGGTGCCCGGGTCGCCGCCGTTTGAGATCGTGAACTGCTGTGCGCCCGAGGTCGTCCCCTTCTTCTGGTTCCCGAAGTCGAAGGGATCGGGGCTGATGTCGATGGCCGCCTGGTTCGCCGTGCCGCTGACCGCAACCTGGTCGGGTGACGTCGGAGCGTCGCTGGCCATCTCGAGGACGGCGTCGTATGACCCGGCCGTGGCCGGATCGAATGTCACGTCGACCTGGCAGGTCCCGTTCGGGGACACGGTGCTGCCGGAGCAACCGTCATTCGCCGTCCCAAAGGCGTTCGGGTTGGTTCCGGAGAACGAGAATGCGCCCGACCCGATCGCCATGTCCGTGTCGCCGGTGTTCTGCACCGTCACGGTCGTGTGCGAATGGCCACCCACCTGCACCGTGCCGAGCTGCACCGGCGACGGCGTGAAGTCAGCCGGCCCTGACGTCGCGGATGAGACGGCGACGGTCGTCAGCGTCAGTGCGGCGAGCAGGAAGAGGGTCAGGGGCAGGCGTCGGCGCATCGGGTCAGCGGATCAGGATGTTCCCGCCGCCCACCTTCCTACCCTGCGACCGCGATCGCGACACGAGCATCGACACGCCAAGCGCGATGCACGCCAGCAGCACCAGCGTCGCCGCCGCAAGCGAGGCGATGATCGCGATGCGCGGGATCGCGCTCGCCGACGACGAGTCGGCCGACACGGTGCGGCTCGCGGCCTTGCCCTGCTTCGGCGGCTGAGGCGTGGAGGCAGGGCCTGCGCCGGACTTCGACGTCTTCGTCGCCTTTCGGGCGTGCCGTTTCCTCGCATGCTTCTTGTGCGTGCGCGGGTGCGTCACCGCCTGTGACGACGTCGCGGGGGGCGACGTCGTGGTTCCGGTCGACGTCGTGACGGGCGGCGGGTTGCTCGTCGGGGGCGGCGCGGGAGTGGAGCTGGTCGGCGGTGGTGGCGGGGGCGGGGGCGTACCCGCCACGGCGACCGCGGCCAGGCCGAGGCCGGACGCGAGCGCGACGACGCATCCCACCACGACACCTATGACCCGCGAAGCCCTCATCTGCCCCCTGTGCGGCCCTCTGCCCCGGCTGCCGCACACCATGCGCTGTTTCACGTCGAGCCTAGCACCGTGCGGGGCGCAGTCAAGTCGCCGCCCGGCACGCCCGCTACCCGACGACTTCGCCCTCGAGCACCTCTGCTTCGCCCGCGGCAGCGTCGTCCTGAGGGCCCAGGATGACCGTGTCAGCCCAGAAGAACTGGCGCCCGAGAGCGTCGTACACGTCCACCACGCCGCCGCTGCCGGCACGGAGCTCGGCGGGGGTTGCGGTGACGACGATCCGCTCGCGATTCATGGTTCGAGCGTACGAGCCGATGCAGGGGTTGTCGACCCCGACTGCTACCCTGCAAACCACGGGCGGCGGAGTGCCGCCCCGTGAGGTTCCCTCTCTCCCTGTGAGGGGCGAACCTCGCCCCGACACGAACGGCGGCCTGGCCGGTCGCCCAGAGGAGAGACATGACCGAAACGACCTTTCGCGGCCTCGGCGTGAGCGCGCCGGTGGCCGACGCGCTCGCCGAGCGCGGCATCGAGGCACCCTTCGAGATCCAGGGCCGCGTCCTGCCGGATGCGCTGGCCGGGCAGGACGTTCTCGCCAAGGCGCCGACCGGCTCCGGCAAGACCCTGGCATTCGGCATCCCGCTGGTTCAGCGGATCGACCCTGACACGCCGCAGCCGTCGGCGCTCGTGCTCGTTCCAACGCGCGAGCTGGCCGCCCAGGTGGGCGAGGTGCTCGAGCACATCGCCGCCGCCCGCGGCCTGCGCGTCGCAACCGCCTACGGCGGCGTGGGCCTCCGCGACCAGGCGAAGAAGGCCGCGGCGTCACATCTCGTCGTGGCCACCCCCGGCCGGCTGGAGGATCTCGCCTCGCGGCGGATGCTCTCGCTGGCGGGCATCCGGATGCTGGTGCTGGACGAGGCCGACCGCATGCTCGACATGGGGTTCCAGCCGCAGGTCGACCGGATCGTCCGCCGCCTGCCAGACCGCCGGCAGACGATGTTCTTCTCGGCGACGCTCGACGGCGAGGTCGGCCGGCTGGCACGCAGCTACACGTCCGACCCCGCCCGGCACGAGGCCAACCCGGATGCCGAGACGGTGGAGGAGGTCGACCACCGCTTCGTCCAGGTGACCCCCGAGACGAAGGTGCAGACGCTGATCGAGCTGCTCGGCGACTCCGACAACCACACGCTCGTGTTCGTGCGCACCAAGCGCGGCGCGGATCGCCTGCTGGCGAAGCTCCGCGAGCGCGGCGTCTCGGCGGTCGCCATGCACGGCGACATGACGCAGAGCGCCCGCGAACGGGCATGGGAGCGGTTCGAGTCCGGCAAGGCGCGGACGCTCGTTGCGACCGACGTGGCCGCCCGCGGACTGGATTTGCAGTCCATCACCCACGTGATCAACTTCGACCCTCCCGAGGACAACAAGGGCTACGTGCACCGGGTCGGGCGCACCGGCCGCGCGGGGAGAAGCGGCGTCGGCGTGACGCTCGTCACGCGTGACCAGCAGGCCGACGTCAGCCGGATCGCCGCGCGGCTCGACCTGAACGACGAGTTCACGAGCTCCGGTATGACCGTGGCCCCGCCGCGGCTGGTCTACACCTCCCGCAAGGGGCGAGGCGGCGGCCGGCGCGGCTGGTGAGCGAGCGTCAGCTCGACTGGCGGTCGCTGCTGCGCGACCCGGCGCTCTTCGACACGCTGACCGGGCAGAACGACTATCTCGACGAGTTCGTCCGGGTGCACAAGACGATCCAATGGCCGAAGCACCTGGACGAGCGCCCGGCGCTGGTGCAGCGGTACTCGTGGGCGCTTCCCACGGATGAGGCGCTCGATGTGGTCGCGCGCTACCAGCCGATCGTCGAGATGGGCGCGGGCGGAGGCTACTGGGCGTTCCTGATGCGGGAGCGCGGCATCGACGTGATCGCCTATGACCGCGAGCGGCCGCACGACGAGAACTACTTCGCGCGGCACCTGTGGACGCGGATCGACCCCGGCCGGCCGGCCGCGCTGCGGGAGCACGCCGATCGGACGCTGTTTCTCTGCTGGCCCCCGAACAACAGCGCGATGGCGACCAACTGCCTCAAGCAGTGGTCGGGCAGGCACGTGATCCACGTCGGCGAGTGGCGGATCTCGACCGGCAGCAAGGGCTTCTACGACCGGCTCGAAGCCGGGTTCGACCTCGCCGAGAAGCTGTCCATCCCGCAGTGGGAGGGGATGTACGACATGCTGACGGTGTGGCGGAGGCGCGAAGCCGCCGCGTAGCGGCTACGCGGCCCGCAGGTGCACGACCTCGCCCTGCCGGGCGTTGTGCAGGATCGTCGCGACCAGGTTGTCGAACCCGGGGATCGACTCCGCGATCTCGATCTGCCGGTCCGGGCTCGAGGCGACGACGTGCACCGTCATGCGCCCCCAGGTCGTGCGAGAGCGGTGGACGGCGCCGACCTCGTCCCAGCCGATCCGGGCGTACCCCGCGAGCGACCGCGCGAAGATGCCGTCCTCGGACAGCTCCACGCGGTCGGCGCGCCGCGCCGCCGGCCACGCCAGCCCCGCGAGCGGCCGCAGGAAGGGCAGCACGCGCGCGAGGCGGTGCGCGCGATCGCGGAGCGGGCAGTCCTCGTACTCGAAGAGCGAGCGGTCATCCATGCTCTACGACTATCGCCGCGGCCGGCCGTGATGCGTATCCGCAGGGTGGGGGAGCCGTTCTCACCCTGCCCTGCCGCGCCGGATCACGCGATGTGCGCCGCTGACTGCAAACGCGCCAGACACACAGAGCCCGACTCGGGAACTGCGTGCCTTCCGAGTGCGTTGTGTGACAGCTCGTCACTGAGCGGTGACGCGTCAGTTCTGTGACGTTTCACTGACGCGGCTGCGCCGGCCGCGCGCGTCGGCCCAGATGGTGACGCGATCGGCGTTGCGTGCGACCCAGACGCACACCAGCGCGAGCGGTCCCTCGGCGACGATCGCCATCACCGCCGCCACCATCAGCTCGTGCGTCGTACGCGACGTGAGCACGTCGAACCAGGCGTCGCAGACGAGCAGCGTCGCCGCCGACGACGCCGCTCCCTGGGTCCACCGCGACCTGCGCAGGGCTCCGATCGCCGTTGCCAGCAGCGTCACTGCGATGGCGACGTCGAATCCCGCCCACGCGACGTCCCAGTTGTCGGCCGTCGCGCGTGACGGCAGCGTTCGGTACAGCCACACCGTCCACGGCAGCATCGCCAGCGAACAGGCAACGAAGGCGTAGGCGAGCCACCGCGGCGCAGGATCGACCGGCGCACCGCCGTCCCGGCGCTGCGCCGCCCGCCCCATCGCGTTGCGCACGCTCATCCCGGCAACCTAGCCGCGCTTCACGAACCGCGGCCGGATTCCGATGACGTCCGTATGCTCCCTGACGTGCTCGCGCGCATCCGCCGCCTCCGCCAGCCGCCATCGGCGCTGGCGGCGCTCACCATGCTGGTCGGCGTCATCGACGTCGTGTCGGCGCTGACCCCGGAGCTGGGTGACCGTGTGCACGAGGTCAGCCGCGTGCTCTCGCTCGACCTCCAGATGACCGCGCGCGGCCTCACGCTCGCGGCCGGCGTGGCGCTGCTGCTGCTCGCCTCGTCGCTCGCGCGCCGCAAGCGACGGGCGTGGGTGCTGGCCGTCGTCCTTGTCACCGCCGGCGCCGTCCTGCACGTCGTCAAGGGCCTCGACGTCGAGGAGTCGGTGCTGAACGCCGCCCTGCTCATCCTGCTCCTCCGCTCACGGCGCTGGTTCACGGCTCCCGGCGACCCCGCCTCGATACGGCTGCTCCTGGCCGGCATCGCGCTCCTGTCGTGGCTCGCTGTGGCGGTGATTGCGCTGCCTGCCGGCCCCGGCATGGACGAGATGCGCATCCTCCACGTCGGCCTCCTCACCCTGGCCGTGATGACCGCCGTCTGGCTCGTGCACCTCTGGCTGCGACCGTGGCGCGAGCCGGACGTCCAGACCGAGGCCGAGCACGAGCTGGCCCGACACATCGTCCTGGAATGGGGCGACGACAGCCTCTCGTTCTTCGCACTGCGCCGCGACCGCCGGTACGCGTTCTCCGCGGCGGGCGATGCCCTGCTCGCCTACCGTGTCGTCGCCGGATGCGCGCTCGTGTCCGGCGACCCGATCGGCAACCCGGAATCGATTCCCGCCCTGGTCGACGACTTCGCGGCCACCGCACACCAGCGCGGCTGGCGCCTCGTCGTGCTGCACTGCTCCGACGAGTGGGTGGGCCTCTTCCGCGCCATGGGGCTTCGCGCGCTGCCGATCGGCGACGAGGCGGTGCTTCGCCCCGACAGCTTCTCGCTCGACGGCCGGGCCATCCGAAAGGTGCGCCAGTCGGTCAGCCGCCTGCAGCGGCTCGGCTACCGGGTCGAGGTGCTCGGCCCCGACGCCCTGGACGACCGCATGCGTGCCGCCGTGGACGGGGTCTCCGAGGAGTGGCTGAACGGATGGCCGGATCGCGGCTTCTCGATGGCCATGGACGACCTCTACTCGCATCCCCAGGCGCGCTTCGCTCTGACGTACGACGCCGCCGGCCGGCTTCAGGGCTTCCTTCACATGGTGCCGTCGCGCCGTGGCTACTCGCTTTCCTCGATGCGCCGCCGGCGCGGCACCCCGAACGGCCTGATCGAGTACGCGATCGCCGAGACGGCCGTCTGGGCGCGCGCCGAGGGCGCGGAGGAGATCTCGCTCAACTTCTCGGTGTTCGCCGACGTGCTGCGCGCCGACGGCACCGCCTCCTGGCCGATCCGCGCCACGCGCTGGTCGCTCCTGCGGGTCGACCGCCTGTTTCAGCTGGAGCGGCTCTTCAGCTTCAACCGCAAGTTCTTCCCGGAATGGCGCCGCCGCTACATCTGCTTCGAGCGGCGGCGTGACGTGCCGTTGCTCGGCCTCGCGACGCTGCACGTCGAGCGGCTGCTGGCGCCGCCGCGCCCTACGCCGCCGCGCTTCGTGCGGCGCTGACCAGAGGCCCATCATGACGCTCCGTTCGGCGCGCCCTCAGCCGGGGCCGTCCGTCTCCCAGGAGAGCGCCTCGCCGAGCTCCTGCATCGCGGCCGCCACCTCGAGCTCGCTCTGCGCGTGGTGGATGCGGACGCGGCACGGCGTATCCCCGGCCGGCGAGCGCAGCTCGCCGTAGTACCCGGAGGCCGCCCGCGCCGTCACCTCCTGCTGCGTCCCTGCTCCCACCGTCACCCAGCGGTTCGGCCGGTACAGGTTGAACTGCACCTGCGCAAGGGTCAACCGTTCGCCCATGAACGGACCGTACCCGTCGCCTCGTCCGGCTACGCCTCCCACAAGGGGGATTTGCATTTGGCCTATCCTGCCGGAGATGACGTGGGTCGACCCGGCACAGGAGCTGGCCGCCATTCACCGGTGGTTCGCCGAGCGCGACCTCGAGCTGGAGCTGTTCGAGCGGAGCGACGGCAGGTGGCGCGGCATGATCAGCCGGGCCGGGGAGTCGCGGGGAACCGGTGAGTACGTCGACGGCACGGACGAGCTCGACGCCGCCCGGCTCGCGCAGCGGCGGCATTCCTCCCGCCAGCTTCGGGCCGCGCTCGACGGCCTCTCGCAGGTCGCCCAGAGCGAGGTGGTTCAGCTGCTCGCGGCCGAGGTGATGCTCGCTCGCATTCCCGGCGGCCGTTCGCGGGCGGGACGGCAGGCGGCACTTGCGACGGCGGTCTGGATGCTCGACCCCAAGCGGCGCGCGGCCACACGGACGGTGGGCAAGGTGGCCGGCGAGTGGGCGCGGTTGCGCATCGCCTCACGCGACAGCGCCGGCGCCGAACTGCCGCGCGGGCGCGCGCAGGAGATGCTGCCCGCCGCACTCGGCGCGACCGAGCGCGGCCTCGATGCACTACGGGTCAGGCTGCAGCAGCGCCGCTGAGCGCCGCGCCGCGCCGCCGCCGGTCAGAACCGCACGACGACGCCCAGGCCGCCGACCTCGTCGAGGTCCCGCCGGTCGACGTCGAGCAGCTCCCACACCTGGCCGCCGCGCGTGAGCGTCTCGCCGACCACGGCCTCGACGCCGTCCGGGTCGCCCTGGATGAAGCTTCCGTCCACCGGGCACACCTGCGCGTGATCGGACAGACGGCCGCACTGCGGGCACGAGAAGATCTCCGGGTCGGCGCCGGGCGCGATCAGGAGCGTCTCGACCCGGGCGTCGGACACCGCCGCGAGCGACCAGTCCAGCGAGCGCTCGGCATCGTCGCGCCCCGATTGCGCGGCCCACCGCTCCAGCAGGGCGTCCTCCCGCCGGGCGTCGTGCTCGCGGGCCTGCGCGGCGAGCGCCTCGAGCAGGTCGGCCGCGCCCATGTCCCGCGCGTTCGGGATCGTGCCGATCACCGCCTCGGAGAGCTCCTGTCCGAGCGAGTCGCTGACCACCGCCGTGTTCTCCTCGGTGCCCGCGATCACCACCGGCGGCCGGTCGAGCCGTGCGTGGACGCGCTCTGCGATCTCGACGACGTGTTTGAGGTGGAGCTCCGCCTGGCGGTCCGTGTAGCGCTGGAGCTTCGACTGGGCCCAGCCGCCCTTGCTGTGGCGGTTTTCGACGTCCTCGTCCGCGTCCAGCACCTCGAGCAGGCTCCCGTCGCTGAGCAGCGCGATCCGCCCGAGCTCCCGTCCTGCGACCAGCAGCAGCACCTCGCTCGTGCGGCTGTCCGCGGCCGCGAGCCGGCGCAGCGCGAACCTCCGCCCGACGCGCACGTCCTCACCGGCCGAGCGCCAGAGTGGCCGTGCGGCGAACGTGTCCTCGCCGTGCGCGAACAGCGCGGCGCCGTGCACCTGGCCTTCCCCGCGCACGTTTGTGTCACGCAGGAACTCCTCGATCCGGTCGACCGCCGGCTGGAACCGCCGCTTCGCCCCACCGTCCTGCGGCGCCGCCTGCCGCAGGCGGTCGACGGCCGACGTGACGCGGCTGGCCAGGTCGGCGCCGGTGGGCGTGACCGCCGGGTCGAGGTCGAGGTAGACGCTCACGGCCGTCTCCTCGTCGTCGCGCACGCCGGCGAGCGACGTCAGCTCGGAGTGTGAGATCACTGTCATGGCGACCCGATGCCCGCATCCGGCCGGCCGTACACGCAGGTCTCAGGCGGTGAGCAGCGCGAACGTCCCCGACACGACGAACGCCGTGGCCCAGATGCCGTCCAGGTTTGGCCAGATCCGCCGGAGCAGGGTCGTGGAGAACCGGGAGTAGACGCCGACTGCAACGGCCGCCGTCACCCCGATCATCGCCGCCGCGTGCAGCGTCACGAGCAGCGCCGTCTCGGGGAGGTCGAGGCGCGTGCCGGCCAGCAGGTCGTGGCCGCCCCCGCTCGAGGCGCCGGCAATCAGCAGCGGCGCGACCATCAGGCCCGCACCGTGCGCGCTCGACATCAGGAACGACCACACGACCAGCTCCCGCCCGCGTACGCGCATGCGCGTCCACCGCGGGTGCCACCGCGGCCGCACGAAGCGGAAGGCGCCGAACCCGATCAGCGCCGTGGCCGCGGCCACCTGAAGGATCGCCGGACTGGCGAGCAGCCCGAGACCCGAAACGATGACCGCGACCACGACCACCGACAGCTCGTGTCCGACCGCGATCGCCGGAAGCGCGCGCACCACCGACCGCCGGCTGCCGTCCTGCATGCCCAGGCTCACGGCGAACAGCCAGCCCATGGCCGGGTTCGCGCCGTGGTAGGCGCCGAGCGCGCAGATCAGCAGTGCCAGCGTGAGGTGGTGCACCTCCGCGTCAGCCGTTCGGGAAGCAGTAGGAGTCCGACGACGCGTCGCCGCCCTGCAGGCGCACCTGATGGGGCCGCTCGCCCTTCGGGAACTCGATGAAGAAGTCCGGATCGAGCCGGAACTCCCCACCCGGCTCGGAATCGAGCTTGACCATCCAGCCGTCGATGCCCTCCGGGTAGAACTGCTCGTCCCAGCTCGCGTAGAGCGAGTTCGTCAGGTAGACGCGTCGGCCGTCTCGGCTCAGCTCGACCATCTGCGGTCCGCCGTTCACGGGGCCGGAGGCGGGGTGCGGGCTGCGCCCGGTGATGCCGCCGATGCGCACGCTGCCCGCGTCCACCGGGTTGGCCGGGTCGGAGACGTCCCACCGCTTCAGCTCGCCGGTGCCCCAGCAGGAGGCGTACAGGTAGCGGTCGTCGACGGAGAGCGCGATGTCGGTGATCAGCGGCGGCACTGCGGAGAAGGGCTTCAACGCGTCCGGCAGCTGCTCGGGATCCGCCGGCTCGGCCGGCACCGTGATCACCTTGCGAGCCTCGAAGCTGCCGCCGGACGTCTGCTGCCAGAGCCAGATCGACGCCGACAGGTCGGCGGTCGAGACGACGACGCCAACGAACCCGTACGCCTTCGTCGGGTCGTGCGACGGCCGCAGCTCGAGCACCATCTGGTGCTCGGCCCCGAGATCGATCGTCTGCCGGTGCGTCCGCGCATCGAGGTCCCAGATGTGCAGGCGGTGGCCGTAGCCGTTCGACAGCAGGATCTCCGGGTTGACGCCGCCCTCGACCATGTTGGGCGTGCCCCACTCGCTGCTGATCAGTGTGTTGTGACCGAGGTGCCACCAGAAGTCGTAGGCCAGCTGCTGGTCGCCGCGGTCTCGCTCCCACGGGCCCTTGATGTCGAGCGAGTCGTGGTCGAGCAGGAAGAGGCCGCCGGGTCCGTCGCCCTCCGGGTTGCCGAGCGCGCCCATGTAGATCCCATCGGGGCCGCAGTGACTGGTGTGCGGGCGGCTGTAGCCGGTCTTGCGCGCGATCTCCTCCGGCTCGATCACCTTCGCAATCGTCGGCTTCCGTGGGTCGTCCTTGACATCGACGATGTGCAGGCGCGATGACCGCAGCCCCGGGATCAGCAGGTACCGCCGCTCGAGGTGCGGGTGAGGTGCCCACGGGCACAGCGCTGAGGAGCACGCGTTCCAGCCGAAATGGTGCAGCTCGTCGCCGACGTTCGGCATCTCCAGGCGGTTGACGAGCTGGCCGTACGACGGAGACTGCGGGTCGAGGTCGACGGTGCAGAGGGCGTCTGGCCGGCCGTCGCCGTTGTGGCCCGTGGCTGCACCGGGGTTCAGCGTGACGACGTAGGCGAGGCGCTCGGGGTCGGCCGCGGCCGCTTCCCGGGCGGTCGCATAGAAGGTGGGGTCGGGCGTGAAACGTGCCACTGGGTCACCGTCCTCGGGTGGTGGGTGATGGAGACGACGTGGTTGGATACCGCCGTCGCGTGGGCCGCGATCGTACGCCCACGTACGACGTCTTTGCAACGGCCGTGGTAGGGTGCCGCCGCGGTACGTCACTTTATACATAGATCTACTGGAGATTTCGCTTGAGCACCGTCACCGTCTCGACACCAGGCATGATCGCGGCCGCGGGGCGCCGCGCCGCGCGACTCGGCATCGACCCGCGTGACCTCGACCGCCGGCGCCGAAGCGGGCGAGCGGTCGTCATCGACACCCGGCCCGCCGACGTGTTCGACGCCGGCCACATTCCGGGCGCGCTGAGCGTGACCGGCGAGATCGGCTGGGGCGCCCTCGCGGCGCTGCTTCCCTCCGGCGCCACCGTCGCCGTCGTCGGAGCGACGCCGGATGATGCGCGCTGGGCGGCGTTCCGGATCGCCGACCGCGTGGCCGGCTGCGCGCCATCGCTGCTGGCCGGTGGGTTCAGCCGCTGGCGCCGCCATGGGCTGCCGGTCGAGCGCGGTCTCGCGATCGATCCCGAACGAGCCGCCGGGCAGCTCGTGCAGGGCGGCGTGGCGCTGATCGACGTGCGCCCCGCGTCCGAGTACGCGCAGGCTCACGTCGTCGGCTCGATCAACGTGCCGATCGACGAGTGGACGGCGCCTCGGCGCGCGCTGCCGCGGCTGCCCCTGATGGTCGCCGCGGCGACCGGCGAGGCGGCCGCCACGGCAGCCAGCCTGTTCCGGGCGGCGGGCCACGGATGTGTTTGGCGCGTTGACAGCGGAGGCATCGAAGCGATGCTCGACGCGGGCGCCGCGCCGCCCATCCGATGACCGACACCCCGGCCCGCCTGCGGTAGCGGCTCGAGGGGTGGATGCGCGGGACCGGCGACCCGCTGCTGGACGGTCCGGTCGCTCCTCCGCCCGGCGCCGAGGTCAACGACCCGGACTTCATGTCGGCGGGCGATCCGCCGCCGCACGTTGCCGGCTGACCCATCAGCGTTCACACACCATGCCGTGTTCTGGGGACTATGTCAGTTCTTAACTTTGTCTACAGAAAAAATGGGGTATGCTGTCGAGACGGTTGGACCGAGGAGACGTCAGGTGTCGACGACAGCGGTGATGGGATCCATGGTGGCCTCGACGCTCCCGTGCTCGCCGCCGCGGGACGCCGGGGAGTCTTGTTGAGCGCCGGCCGGCCGGTGGCCGTGGTCGTGGGGGGCGGGGCGTCCGGCACGCTGGCCGCGACTGCGCTGCTGGAGCGGACCCGGGCAGATGTGATCGTGGTCGAGCCGCGGCGGCGCCTGGGCCGGGGGGTGGCCTACTCGACTCCCGATCCGCTCCACCGGCTGAACGTGCCTGCGGGCTCGATGAGTGCGTACCCCGACGATCCCGGGCATCTGCTGCGCTGGCTGGCGCGGCGGGGCGCGGGCCACGACGGTGCCTTCAGCTTCCCGCGCAGGAGCGAGTACGGCGTCTATCTGGCCGAGACGCTTCGCGATGCCGCGGACCGGTCGTCGGCGCGTCTTGCCCACCTGCGCGACACGGTCGCCGGCCTCGACCGGCGGGCGGGCGCGTGGCGCGCGCGGCTGGCGTCCGGCCGCGACCTGGCCGCCGACCTGGTGGTGCTCGCGGTCGGCGGAACGAGGGCTCCCGGAACGGCGGGCTGGGCGGACGCCCTGCGAGCGGATCCCCGGTACGTGGACGACCCCTGGGCCGAGGACGCGATCACGCAGCTTCCCGATGCCCCCGTACTGTGCGTCGGCACGGGGCTGACGGCCGTGGACGTTGCGCTGTCCGCCACGGAATGGTCACGGTGCGCGTCGGTGGTCGCCGTCTCCCGCCACGGGCTGCGGCCTGTGGCGCACCGGGTCGACGGTGCGCCTGCCTGGTCGCCGCGGCTGGCCGCCGGTCGTCCTGCAACGGCGCTCGGCTTGTTGCGTGCGGCGCGCGCCGAGGTGGCGCTCGCGACCGCACGTGGCCTCGACTGGCGCGACGTGATCAACGGCCTGCGGCCGTCGGTTCCGGCGCTGTGGGCCGCGTTGCCCGACCACGAGCGGGAGCGCTTCGCGTCACGCCTGGGTCGCTACTGGGACGTGCACCGCCATCGGCTGGCGCCGGACATCGCGCAGCGCGTGGGCGGATTGGAGCGAAGCGGGCGCCTGCGCTTCGAGGCGGCAACCGTGGCGCGCGTCGAGCATGCCGACCGGGCGCTCCGTGTCGTGCTCCGCCACCCGGACGCGTCGACCAGCCGCGTCGTGGTTGCTGCGGTCGTGAACTGCACCGGCCGCAGCGTCGACGTCGCAGACCATCCCCTGCTTGCGAACCTGCACGCCGCCGGGCTGTGCCGTCGCGGCTCGGCCGGGCTCGGCATCGCGTGCGACCCCACCGGCCGCGTGCTCGGCGCATCCGGTGATGTGACCGGGCTGATGGCGCTCGGCCCGCTGCGGCGCGGCGACGTGTGGGAGTCGACAGCCGTGCCGGAGATCCGCGAGCAGGCCTTCACCCTGGCGGCCGCTGTTCGCGGCCGGCGCTCGAACCTGGCCCGTATGGCGGGCTGAACGACGAGAGGAGACCCATGAGCACCACAGCACGGCTGGTCGAGAACGCGCGCGGCTATGCGGAGCGGTTCGACGACGGCGATCTGCCACTCCCGCCCTCCGGCCGGGTTGCGGTGGTCGCCTGCATGGATGCACGGCTCGACCCGTTCGGCCTGCTCGGCCTGCAGCAGGGAGAGGCGCATGTGATCCGCAACGCGGGCGGCGTGGCCACAGCCGATGTGATCCGCTCGCTCGCAATCTCCCAGCGTCTGCTCGGCACCGAGGAGATCGTCCTGATCCACCACACCGACTGCGGGATGCTGACGTTCAGCGACGACGAGTTCCGCCGGTCCGTGGAACGCGACACCGGCATCCGGCCGGAGTGGGCGGCGGAGGCGTTCCCGAACCTCGACGACGACGTTCGCCAGTCGATCGCCCGGATCAAGGCCAGCCCGTTCATCCCACGGACGGACAAGGTGCGCGGGTTCGTCTATTCCGTCGAAGACGGCTCGCTGCGAGAGGTGACTCCGTAGGCTGCCGCCCGGCGGCTCCGCCGGGCGGGTAGCGTCCCGGGCATGGCGAGCACGGTCGCCTCCCGGGAACCGCATCGAGTCGTCGTCATCGGCGGCGGCTTCGGCGGGCTGCGGACGGCGCAGCGGCTCGCGCGCGAGGGCGATGCCGTCGACGTGACGCTGATCGATCGCACCAACCACCACGTCTTCCAGCCGCTGCTCTACCAGGTGGCGACCGGCATCCTCTCGCCCGGCCAGATCGCCCCCGCGCTTCGCACCCTCTTCACCCGGCGGACGAACGTGCGAGTCGTGCTGGGAGACGCCACGGCGATCGACCTCGATGCCCGCGAGGTGACCGTGCGCGACGTCGTCGACGTGCCGTTCGCATACGACACGCTCGTGGTGGCCGCGGGAGCGGGGCAGTCGTACTTCGGTCACGACGACTGGGCGGACGTCGCGCCCGGCCTGAAGACGATCGAGGACGCCGAGCGGATACGTTCTCGCGTGCTCGGTGCGTACGAGGCCGCCGAAATGCTGCCGGTCGACGCCGACCGGCGCCCGTGGCTGACGTTCGTGGTGGTCGGCGCGGGGCCCACGGGCGTGGAGTTGTCCGGCCAGTTCGCCTTCCTCGCGAGACGGACGCTCGCGGGGCAGTTCCGGCGCTTCCGCAGCAGCGATGCCCGTGTGGTGCTGCTCGACGCCGGCCCGGCCGTGCTGCCCGCGTTTCCCGAGCGGCTGCAGCGCCGTGCCGCCGCTGAGCTCGAGCGGATGGGCGTCGAGATCCGCCTCGACAGCGGTGCCATGGGCATCGACGCCGACGGCATCGACGTCGAAGGCCCCGACGGCCCGCAACGCATCGAGTCGCGAACCGTGATCTGGGCCGCCGGCGTGCGTGCGTCGGAGCTCGGTGGGCAGCTGGCCGCCCAGAGCGATGCGGCAACCGACCGCGACGGGCGGCTGCTGGTCGCCCCCGACCTCACGTTGCCCGGCCGGCCGGAGGTCTTCGCGATCGGCGACATGGCGGCGGTTGACGGTGTGCCGGGCGTTGCCCAGGCCGCACTGCAGGAGGGCTCGTACGCCGCGCGCGTGATCCGCGCGCGGCTGCACCGGCGCCCGGCTCCCGAGCCGTTCCGCTACCGCGACAAGGGCAGCATGGCCGTGGTGGGCCGCAGCTGGGCCGTCGCTGATATCAAGGGCGTCCCGCTGGCCGGCCGCCTCGCCTGGCTCGTCTGGGCGGTCATCCACATCACGTTCCTGGTCGGGTGGCAGAACCGCCTCGAGACGGTGCGCCGCTGGCTCTGGGATCTGATCAGCCTGAACCGGGCCGAGCGGCTGGTGTCCGCCGGCGAGATTGCCCGCCGGGCGCCGGGTGTTTCGGGCCGTCTCCCGCCCGGGTAGCAGGGCGGCACTGTCGAGCAGACCCGCGCACGATGATCCGCGACCATCCGCGCATGTCCGCGATCTCTGAAGGCGACATCCTGCTCGGGATACACGCCTGCCGTTGATGGGAATGACTGTGCGGGCGGGGGCGCCGCCTCCGGCCGCACGGACGCACCCAAGGAGGCCGAGATGCCACATCACAACAAGCGATCGGACAAGCTGCAGACGCCGCAGGGCAAGGAGCCGGTGAACCCGAGCGCCGAGTCGTCGCTCAGGCAGGGGCCGCAGGACACATCGGACGCGCGCGCCAAGAACAGCGGTCACGGGAAGAAGACGGCAGACAAGTGGAACCAGTGACGTGACGACGACGATCCTGGAACGCAACGCCGCGCCGGGGATCCACCGCGTCGACCAGGCATACGTCAACTGGTACGCGGTCGAGGACGGCAGCGAGCTCACCATCGTCGACGCGGGGCTGCCACGGTCGTGGTCGGCGCTGAGCCGGCTGCTTCGCCTGCTCCGACGGCCGCTCTCCGCAGTCTCTGCGCTCGTGCTCACCCATGCGCACTTCGACCACACGGGATTCGCGGCGCGGCTGCAGCGCCGTGGCGTCCCTGTGTTCATCCATGAGATGGATGCCAGCCTCTTGACGCATCCGCTGCACTACCAGCACGAGGCGCCGAGGAGCAGGTACCTGCGCCACCCGGGCTTTGCGCGCGCCCTGGGGGCGATGGTGCTGGCCGGGATGCCGTTGACGCGTGGCACGACGCCGAGCACGACCTTCGCCGACGGCGAGGTGCTGGACGTTCCCGGGCGGCCGCGCGTCGTCTTCACCCCAGGCCACACGTTCGGGCACTGCGCGCTTCACCTCCCCGACGCGGGCACCGTCATCGCCGGCGACGCCATCGTGACGTTCGACATCTACAGCCAGCAGCTGGGGCCGCGGATCGTGGCGGCGGGAGCGACGGCATCGGTTCCGGAGGCGCTCGATTCGCTTGCGCGGTTCCAGGCGTTGGATGCCGACACGCTGCTCCCAGGGCATGGCGACCCCTGGCATGGCTCGATGTCGGACGCCGCCCACCGAGCGCGCCAGGCCGGGCCTGCATGAGCCTGCTGGCCGGCGCCGGCCAGGCAGTGCTCGTGGGCGCGGGCCTGATCGTGGTGCTCGCGATCGCCGCCGCCCCGTTTGCGCTTGCGCCGGAGCGGCGGCCGGGTCCAACGGCGGGCGTGTTCGTCGGCGAGCGGGAGGGGGAGCGGCTCGACCGCCAGGAGCGTGAGGTGGAGGACGCCGACTCCGTCGCCGGCCCGGCGATCGACCGTGGAGCAGGCGGCCCTCAGGGCACCCAGGCGCCGAGTGGCGGGTTGCCGACGTGACCCCGGGCCGGGGGGCGCGGTGACCTCGATCGTCTCGCTCCCAAGCGCGGTGACGTACCCCGCGCTGTTCCTGCTCGTGCTCGCCGAGTCGGGCGGGCTCCCCGTGCCGGGCGAGTCGAGCATCATGGTCGCCGCCCTGACGGCGTCGCGCGGCTCCCTGTCGATCGTCGCGGTGCTGGTGATCGGCAGCGCAGCCGCGGTGATCGGCGACAACCTCGGGTACCTGGGCGGCCGCGTGTTCGGTCGTCGTGTGCTGCTGTGGGGGAGCTGGCAGCGCGACCGGCGGCGCCGCTGGCTGGAGGAGGGCGACCGCTTCCTCGACGACCACGGCGCCGTGGCGGTGATCGGCGGCCGCTGGCTGCCCGTGGCGCGGTTCACCGTCGCCTGGCTGGCCGGCATCAACCACATGCCGTGGCGACGGTTCGTCGTCTGGAACGCGATCGGCGGCGTCAGCTGGGTGACGACGATCGGGCTCGCCGCGTACTTCATCGGCCACGCCGCCGAGAGTGCGATCACCGCGCTTGGCCTGGTTGGGCTGTTCGGCCTCGTCGTCGCTCTGGCCGGCCACGGGATCTGGAGCAGGCGCACATCGCGCGCACCCCGGCGCGCGGCCGGCGGCCGCTCTGGCTGAGAGCGCCGAGCGGAGCCGTCCGGCCGCTTGGCGGCGCAGACTACGGGGCATGGTGTTCGCGCATGGCGACCCACCAGCATCCCCGCAACGCGGCCGACCCGATGCCTGCGGCGATGCCGCGAGCACCGCGCAGGCCGGCCGGCCGTCGCATCCTCGGCACGGCGGTCGCGCTCGCGGTCGTCATCGCGGTGTTCGCCGTGCTGCTCCCGCGGATCGCCGATTACGGCGACGTCTGGGGGGTGATGTCTGGTTTGTCAACGCGAGAGCTGGCTGCGCTGGCAGCCGCGACGATCATCAACCTCGCGACGTACGCGCCGCCCTGGATGGCTGCGCTTCCCGGGCTCGGGTACCGGCAGGCCTCCGTGCTGACGCAGACGTCGACGGCGCTCTCGATCGCCGTCCCCGGCGGGGATGCGGTGGGGCTGGCCGCGTCCTACGCGATGCTGCGGAGCTGGCGCTACCGGACGGCAGCGATCGCGGTGGCCGTGCTCGTGACCGCCGCCTGGAATCAGATCGTCAACGTGACGCTGCCGATGCTCGCCCTGGTGCTGTTGCTCCTGACGGGCGGGTCGAGCCCGCTGCTCCTGACCGCGGGGCTGATCGGCATGGGTGTCGTGGTGGCGCTGACCATCGCGCTGGTGCTCGCGCTGCGCGGAGACCGCCAGGCGCGGTGGTTGGGCGACCACGCTCAGCGGGTGGTCAACGCGCTGCTCTGCGTCGTGCGCCGGCAGCGGCGCGAGGGGTGGGGCGATGCCGCCGTGGGGTTCCGGCACGAGACGGTGGGTCTGCTCGCCCGCCGCTGGCACGTGATCACCCTGGCGGCGTTCGCGGGGCATCTCGCGGTATTCGGAGTGCTCATGGTGACGTTGCGAGCGACCGGGGTCGGCGCGGATCAGGTCAGCTGGGTCGAGGCCATGGCCGCATGGGGCCTGATCCGGTTGCTCACGGCCGTGCCGGTCACCCCGGCCGGCGTCGGGATCGTCGAGCTCGGGCTGTCCTCGGCGCTGGTCGGGTTCGGCGCCGGGAATGCCAACGCCGTCGCCGCCGTCCTGCTCTATCGGGTGTTGACCGTGCTGCCGACACTCGCGCTGGGAGCGGTGTTCGGGCTGACTTGGAGGCGTCAGCGGGCGCCGGAAGCGGCCACGTGAATCGCGCCTGACGGCGTGCCGCCACTCCCACGAGCAGCGGGCGCGGCACCTCCGACTTGTGTGAACGCTACGCCGGCGCGTCGCGCGGGTCGTACCACATGCCGGTCAGCAGGCCCCCGTCGACGATCACCGTCTCGCCGTTCACGTACGCCGCGTCGTCCGAGGCGAGAAAGCAGATCACGGCCGCCTGCTCCTCAGCGGTCGACGGCCGGCGCATGGGGATGCGCTCGCGGTACACGCCCGCGATCCGGTCCCATGACTCGTCCATCGTCATCGGTGTGGCCGTCAGCCCGGGGGCGACGGCATTGGTGCGAATGCCGAGATGGCCCAGCTCGTGTGCGAACCCCCGGGTCATTGCCACCACGCCGGCCTTTGAGACGCAGTAGTGCACGGCAGGCGAATCGGCCACGAAGGCGTCGATGGACGCGACGTTGACGATTGCGCCGCCGCCCGCATCGGCCATGTGCCTGGCGGCCGCCTGGGATGCGACGAACGCGCCGGTCAGGTTCGTCTGGAGGGTGTCCTGCCAGTGCGCCTCATCGATGTCGAGCACCGGGTCGAGCCGTGCGGTGCCGGCGCAATTGACGAGCACGTCGATCCCGCCATGGCGCGCCGCCACCGCGCCGACGAGGTCGCGAACCGCCCCGCTGTCGCGCACGTCCAGCGGCTGGGGCACGATCCGCCCGGCCGGTCCCGCTGCGGCCAGCTGCTCGAGCGCCGCGGTGGATCGTGCGGCCGCCACGACGGTCGCACCCTCGTCGGCCAACCGCGCGGCGGTCGCCCGGCCGATGCCGCTCGAGGCGCCGGTGACGACGGCGATCCGGTGGTCGAAGCGACCCATGTCGGGACGTTCTGTGGCCGTGCGCCGGAGTCCTGCCTGCGGCGCGCTTCGGGCTTGCCAGTACGGACATGCACGGCGATGCTTGAGGCGTGCTTGACCACCGGATCCCGGGATGACCTCGTCACGAACCTGGCGCGCGGCGGCGTGCCTGCTCGCCGTCCTGGCGGTCGGGTCGTTCGCGCGGCTGGACGGGCTGGGAACGCCGGCAACGTTCATCGCGGACGAAGGCTTCTACGCGCCGGATGGGTGCGTCTACGCGGTGGGCAACGCGCGCACCTGCCAAAGGACGGTGGAGAGCACCCCCGAGCACCCGCCCCTCGGCAAGTGGCTGATCGGCGCCGGCATCCGGGCTGACGGGTTCACCCCAACCGGCTGGCGGCTCGCGCCCGCGGTGGCAGGCATCCTCACCGTTGGCCTCCTGTTCGTGCTCGCGCTGCTGCTCCTCGACTCCGTGCCGATCGCGGCGTTCACCGCTCTGCTGCTGGCGGTGGAGCCGCTGCACGTGGTCCAGTCGCGCATTGCGACGCTCGACGTCTTCGTCGCCTTCTTCGGCCTCGCCGCGATCGTCTGCGCGGTGCTCGACGTGCGGCGCCCGTCCATCCGCCGGCTCCCGCCGTGGCGGCTCGCCGCGGGGGCCGCCGCCGGGGCCGCGGTCGCCTCGAAGTGGTCCGGTGTGCTTGCGCTGGTCGCCGTGGCGGCGCTGATCCTGTTCGCGAACCGCTCACGTCTGCGCTCCGTGCTGCCGTCGACGGTCGTGGGGCTCGGCGCCGTGCCGATCGGCGTCTACGTGCTCACGTTCGTTGGGCGGGTGCACGGGAAGCTGCTGGCCCTGCCATGGGCGCACGGCGCACTCGTCCGCGCCTTCGCCCACCGCCAGCTCTCGATGTGGCGAAATCAGACCGGGCACTTCGCGACGAGCGCCTACCAGTCTCCGCCCTGGTCGTGGCCGCTCCTGCGCAGGGCCGACGCGCACTACATCTCGGTCAGCGGGGGCAACGTGCGGGAGGTGCTGGCCGTCGGCAGTCCGCTGATCTGGTGGTGCGGCTTCGCGGCTGCCGCGGCCGCGGTGGCGCTCGCCGTGCGGTCGCGCGGAACCGATCTGGCCGCGCTCGCCGTCGCGCTCGGCGTCGGCTGCACGTACGTCCCATGGCTGCTGCTCGCACACGGCCGGTCGTTCGTGTTCCTTTACTACATGACGCCCGTCGTCCCGTTCCTGTGCCTGGCGGTTGGGTGGGCGGCCGTGCGTGTCGGCCATGCGGCCGTCTGGGCGGCCCCGGCGTTCGCGGTCCTGTCGATCGCGCTGCTGGTGTTCTGGTGGCCTGTTCTGACGGCGCGTCCCGTCGCGTTCGGCGGTTGGCGCGACCGGGTGGTGTTCCACCACTGCCGCCCGGAGGATCAGCCGCAGCGGCTGCCCCGTGACCGCAACGGCCGTCCCCTGGCATGGATCCGCGTGCTGCACGGGTCACCGCCTGCGGGCTGGTGCTGGGTCTGATCACATCGGCATCGGGCCGCCGTCCGGCTGGTGCAGGCCCGGCGCGAGCTCGGGGTGGAACAGCACGACGACGGCGAGCACGAGCAGGCCGGCAGCGGCGCCGTAGGTCATCCACCGCCCGTGTCGCGGGTGTCGTTCAAGGACGACCACGGCGGTGAGCAGCATCATCCACCCGATGCTCATCGCCCCGAGGGCGAGCAGGCAGGCCATGAGCGGGATGCAGCAGGCGGCGCAGATGCCGCCGTGGAGGACGCCTGCACGGAGATCGCGCATCGACCCGCGCCGTGCCGTCAGGCGAAACAGGAGCGCGAACGGCGCGCGGCAGTGCCGCAGGCAGCGGGCGCGGAGCGGGGACAGCTGGTAGGCGGCCGTCACCCCGAACACCGCAGCCGCGCCCCAGGTCGCCGCGTCCGGCTGGTCCCGCGCAACCGCCCGTGCCGCGAGGGTCGCACCGTATGCCAGCACCCCGACCGCCGACCACACGACGAGGTAGCCGGCAACCATCGCCGCGATTCTCGCGCCACGGGGCGGTCCCGGCGTGCGCGGGACGATCGAGGCGGCGTACATCGACGCCACCGGTGCGACGGCGGGCAGCATCATCGCCGCCATCATCAGGGCCCACACCGCCAGGAACGTCCAGAATCCCAGGCCCATCGGCCCCGGCTCGGCCGCCATCCCCGCCGCGCGCCCGGCCACCGTCCACCAGCACGCCCCCGCCAGCACCAGGATCGCGATCGCCGTGCCCGGGGAGGCTGCATGACGCATGGGCAGAGCATACGATGGCCGCCGTGGCCGGCGCCGTATGGGATCTGCAGGGGACGTATCTCGAGTCGTGCAACTGCGAGGCGATCTGCCCGTGCCGTCGCATCGGCGGCGAGCCCGGCGGCCGGTCGACGTACGGCGAATGCCTCGGCGTCCTCAGCTGGGAGATCGCGGACGGCCGTTGCGGCGCCGTCCCGCTATCGGGGCTGCGGGTCGTGATCGTGTCGCGCTATCACGACGACGAGCCGCGGTCGCCGTGGACGTTCGTGCTGTTCGTCGACCGGCGCGCGGACGAGCGACAGGCGCATGCGCTCGTGGAGATCTTCACGGGCGCCGCGGGCGGTACGGCGCTTGCGCAGTTCCCATGGGCGTTCAAGCCGAGCACGCTGCTCGGGTGGCGGCCGGCCTCGATCTCGATCGACCACGCTCCCGGGCACGGCGTCGTCCGGGTCGATGACGACGTGGAGATACGCATCCGCGGCCCGGTGGAGGAGGATGCGACGGTGACCTGCGTCATCCCCGGCCACCACCGCACCGGCCGCGAGTTGTACGCCGAGCTGCTGCGGGCCGAGCTCGAGGATCCGCTTCGGTTCCAGGCCACCGGCAGCTGTGCGTACGAGTCGACGTTCGCGTACTCGTCCACCGGCGGCTGACCTCCCCGCGCGCCATCTTGACACCTTTCGCGGGCGCGGCAACACTGGCCGGAATCCCGATCGAAAGGATCCGCATGCGCCGACTGGCCATCGTCACGCTCCTGCTCCTGCTCGCCTACCCGGCAAGTGCGGGAGCGCACCCGGCCTTCCACCACGGGGCGCCCAACCATCGCATCACCCGCAGCACGAGCACAAACTGGGCCGGGTACAGCGCGACGGGCTCGACCTACCACAGCGTCTCGGCGACGTGGAAGCAGCCGGCGGCGTCATGCACGTCGGCCGACGGCTATTCCAGCTTCTGGGTCGGCCTGGACGGCGACGGGTCGAACACCGTCGAGCAGATCGGCACGGACGCCGACTGCAGCGGCGGCACGCCCGTGTACTACGCCTGGTATGAGATGTATCCCAAGTTCCCGGTCAACCTCTCGATGGCGATCCGGCCCGGAGACACCGTCACCGCGAGCGTCACCACGACTGGCAACGGCAGCTTCACGCTGTCCATCCGCGACGCCACGACCGGCGCGTCGTTCACGACCACGCAGAAGCTGAAGCACGCCAAGCTGGCGTCGGCGGAGGTGATCGCCGAGGCGCCGAGCTCCGGCGGCGTCCTGCCGCTCGCGAACTTCGGCACGGTCAACTTCACCGCGGCGACCGTGAATGGGCAGTCGATCGGCAGCTTCAACCCCGATCGCATCGACATGGTGTCGGGGTCCACGACGAAGGCGTCGACGTCCGCGCTGTCCGGCGGCACAGCCTTCTCGGTCGCCTGGAAGCACGCCTAGCCTGTTCGTCACTCGCCGGAGCGGCTGCTCCGGCGAGTGACCCCCGTCGGGCCGTGGCGGCTACGGACCCCGAGACCGCGAGCGCAGCGCGTCGCGCCGCGGCCGTGCCGGAGCGTCGGCCGGCTCGATGTCCGCGAACCGGTCGACGTGGCGAAGTGCCGGGAAGCGCCAGGCCCAGACGGCCGCCACGACGATCGACGCCGCCCCGCCCAGCACGACCGCGGGGACGGCGCCGATGACGGCCGCCGCCACGCCGGACTCGAACGCGCCCAGTTCGTTCGAGGCTCCGATGAAGACGCGTTCCACGGCTGCAACGCGGCCCCGGAGCGCCGGCGGTGTGAACAGCGGGCCGATCGTGGCGCGCAGCAGCATGCTGACCATGTCTGCAGCGGCGAGGCCGGCGAGCGCAACCAGCGACAACGCGAAGCTCCGCGACAGGCCGAACAGCACCGTGCAGGCGCCGTAGCCTGCAACCACCACGAACAGCGTGACGCCGACGCGCCGGCGGAGCGGACGCGCGCTGAGGACGATCCCCATGATCAGCGCACCCGCACCCGGCGCGGCTCGGAGAAGGCCGTTGCCGACGGCTCCGACGTGGAGGATGTCGCTCGAGAACACGGGGAGCAGCGCGGTCACTCCGCCGAACAGAACGGCCATCAGGTCGAGCGAGATGGCGCCGAGCAGCGGAGGCACCGAGAGGATGAACCGCACGCCGGCGAGGGCGTCCGAGAGCGTCGCCTCCTGCTCTTCCACATGGGCGGCGCCGATCGCCGCCGGCAGAGCGGCGATCCCGGCGGCCGCGAGGGCCGACGCCCCGGCGGCGAGCAGGTACGGCACGGGGTTGCCGAGCCGCTGGAGGATGCCGCCGAGGGCGGGCCCAGCGATGACGGCCGCCTGGGACGTCGACGTCGCTATCGCCACCATGCGTGCCAGTGCCGCGGGCGGAACCGCCGCCGCAAGCAGCGGGCTGACCGCCGGATTGGCCACAGCGTTCGCAAGGCCGACACCGAACGCGAGCGCGTAGAGCGGCCACACGGCCGTGTCACCGGCGGCCGCGTCCGCGGCAAGTCCCAGCGTCACCACGGCGAGGCCGGCCAGCCCGGCGAGCCCGACCCAGCGGCGGTCGCGGCGGTCGGCGAGGTGGCCTGCCGGAATGGCGAGCACCGCCGCCGGCACGAACTCTGCGAGCCCCAGCAACCCCAGCACCAGGGGATCGTGCGCGCGTGCATACGCCTGCCACCCCAGGGCGGTGGTCGTGGCGCCGAGCGCCAGACCCTGCAGCAGCTCGACGCCGACCAGCAGCGCGACGGCGCGGTCGCGCACAAGCGCCCATGCGGTGAGCTCGTCGTGCACGCCGGCAGCATGTCACGGGGTTTTCGGATCGAACCCTGACCGATACTTGCGCCGTCAAGTATAGTTTCCGTGATGACCCACCCCAAGCGCATCGGCTTTCTCTCCTTCGGTCACTGGCATCCAGCGGGCGGCATGACCAACAGCGCCGCGGACGCGCTGCTGCAGACGGTGGAGCTGGCGGTCGCCGCCGAGGAGATCGGCATCGACGGCGCGTTCGTTCGCGTCCACCATTTCGCCCGGCAGCTGGGCTCGCCGTTCCCCCTGCTCGCCGCCATCGGCGTGCGCACGAGCCGTATCGAGATCGGCACCGGCGTCATCGACATGCGCTACGAGAACCCCCTCTACATGGCCGAGGATGCCGGCGCCGCCGACCTGCTCGCCGGCGGGCGCCTCCAGCTCGGCATCAGCCGCGGATCGCCGGAGCCGGCGTGGCGCGGCGCCGAGGCGTTCGGCCACTCGCTCGAGGCCGAGGACGTGTGGGAAAAGACGGCGCGCTTTCGCGCGGCGATCGCGGGCGCGGGGGTCGTGCACGCCGACGCGGGCGGGCGGCCGGCGGAGGCGACGCTCGCGGTGCAGCCGCAGTCGCCGGGCCTTGCCGACCGCATCTGGTGGGGCTCGGGAACCCGCGCGTCCGCCGTGTCGACCGCCGAGCTCGGCATGAACCTGATGAGCTCGACCCTGCTCTTGGAGGACACCCAGGTGCCGTTCGACGAGCTGCAGGCAGAGCAGATCCAGCTCTTCCGCGACTCGTGGGCAGAGGCCGGCCACACGCGCGAGCCGCGCGTCTCGGTCAGCCGCAGCGTCATCCCGATCACGTCGGATCTCGACCGGCGGCTGTTCGGAGGAGATCCGAACGAGGACCAGGTCGGCTGGCTGGACGGCGCAATGGCCCGCTTCGGCCGCACCTACACCGGCGAGCCCGACCGGATCGCCGAGGAGCTTGCGCAGGACGCGGCGGTCAAGGCCGCCGACACGGTGCTGCTCACGGTCCCGAACCAGCTCGGGGTCGACTACAACGCACGGCTGCTCGAGACGATCGCCCGGCACATCGCACCCGCCATCGGCTGGAGCGCGACGACCGCCGCTTCGGCGAGCGCCTGACCGCGGTCAGCGCGTGGCGCGGCCGGGCTTGGCGCCGTCCGGCGGCCGGGAGAGCTCGACGACCCAGAAATGCGGCTCCCGAGTCACGATGCGACCGCCGTCGTCCGGCATGATGTGGTCGGGCAGGACCACGTAGTGGTTTGGTCGGGCGGTGGCCGCCTCGTACTCGTCGAGCGTCACGGCCACGGGTTCCAGGCAGTCGTCGCTCGTGCACTCGCAGACGAACGGGGCCCGCTCATCGGTGGGGGTGACCTCGTGTTCCATGTCCCACCGGCGCTGGTTGTGGGACTGGAAGAGGCGGACGTTTTTTCGGGCCGGCGTGGGAGCCGGCGGTGAGGTATCACGCATGCCGGAAAAGGGTCGGGCTGGCCACCTGCTTGACCGACGGACCACAGTCTACCCGATGCCTGGAGGCCGTCTCAACGACGCGCGCGACGAGCGTCCTGCGCATGGGCGCGGAGCAATGCTCGGGGTCCCCGGCCGGTTGCGCGAGCGTTCGAAATCGTTCCACCTCTCGCCCGTGTGCGAGCGTAGAGTCGCCGCAACCGGCGAGCGGCCCGCTCGCCACGAGCGATTGGAGCGGTCATGAAGCGACTCTTTCTGTCGTCCGTCGTGCTTGCGGTGGTGGTCGCTGTGTCCGGGTGGACGGTCAGCCGCGGCGCGGACGCCGCTGCGGCACCGAAGGCGGCGGCGCACGCTGCATCGGAATCGCCCGTCGTGCGGACGATCGTCTACCACGCCCGTGAGCCCTTCCCGCCGAAGTTCTTCGACATCGCCAAGCCGGCCGGCCTGGGCCCGGGTGACGAGGGCGTCGAGAAGGAGATCCTGTCCGTCAACGGCAAGCGCATCGGCTATGACCTGCTGCACTTCTCCGCAATCACGGGGCCGCGCCCTGACGTGATCGTCCAGGGCGTCCTCATACTGCGCGATGGCCAGATTGCGATTCAGGGAGAGACGACGTTCCAGCGGATCCGCGTGGCGGTCGTCGGCGGAACCGGTGCCTACCAGGGCGTGAGCGGCCAGCTGACGGTGCTTCGCACCCTCCCCGGGCCAGGCGAAGTCGACGTGGATCGCCTTCGGTTGGTGTTCCCAGGCTGATTCCCACGGCACCGAGTCGCTTCCCACCAAGCCCGACCAGCGCGGTGTAATCGCTCGACCGAAGGCGGTGGGCGTCTCGGCCCGCGGAGTGACCGATTGTGCTGTTCGGTACATCTGCGGTGAGTCGCCCTACCGCGCCGGAACCCCGCCTAGGTCTTCGGCTCGACCACCCTCGTCATGACCCATCGGTGCTTGCCGATCCTGCGGTCGCGCGTGAATCCGAAGCGCTCGTAGGTCGACAGCGCGCCGTTGAAGAGGAAGCCCGCCGGCACTCCTTCGGCGTCCTCCGGATATCCCTCGACGACCCCGCCGCCCATCTTCGCTATCAGGTCAAGCGCGCCGGCGAGGCCCGCGGTCGCCACGCCCTGTCGCCGGTGGCCCTTGCCGACGAAGTTGCATGCGATCCGCCAGTCCGGCGCGGTGGACTGCCCTTTCTCGTAGGCGGCGCGGCTCTTGATCCGCGGAAGCTCCGCCGGTGAGCCGAACTGGCACCAGCCGACGCAGTCGTCCCCTTGGAACACGAGCGCCGCGTGGGTCGTGCGGTCACGGACACGCGCGTGTTTGCGTTGCCGGTTCAGCTCCGCCGTTGTCGCCTTGTCGCCGCCCTCGGGGTGGAAGCCGATGCACCAGCATCCGCCGAAGACGCCATTGTTCTGCTCGACGAGAGCCGCGAACGCATCCCAGGTCGTCTCGTCGAGTGCCTTGATCGTGTACGGGGACGTGTCGGTCACCGGCTCGCCTGCGTCCGGCCGTCGGGAAGCATGTCGAGGAACCGCCCCACCCGTTCCGTGAGCAGCGCCGCGGCCGCGGCATCGTAGGCGGGCAGTGAGGAGTCGGCGAACAGATGCTCAGAACCGGGGTAGAGGAACAGCTCGGCGAGGGGGCTCGAGTCAACGAGTGCACGCGCCGCCGCAATGTCCTCGAGGAAGAACTCGTCGCCCTCCTTCCCGTGCACCTGCACGGGCACATCGTGCGGCCAGGCCTCGCCGAACTCGGAGACCGGGAGGCAGGAATACATGAGCAGCGCACCCCGGGCGCCGGCACGCGTCTGGGCGAGCCGCTGTGCGGCCATCACGCCGAACGAGAATCCCGCGTAGACGACCTCCCGGCGGATCTCGGCGGCGGCTGCCACGCCGCGTTCCACGAGCGTGCCGAACCCCGCTTCCTCGGCAAACGCGAGACCCTCTTCCAGCGTGTCGAACGTCTTCCCGTCGAACAGGTCAGGCGTGTGCACGACGTGCCCCGCCGCCCGCAGCTCGTCGGCGAAGGAGCGCACACCCTCTGTCAGTCCCTGGACGTGGTGGTAGAGCACAACCTCGGTCATCGGACCTCCCCCAAGACAAATGATCCAAATACTTGGAACATTCTACACCGTTAGTCTATTGAGGTGATGGTAGCCAGTCCGAGCCCGCCCGACTACGACCTCGCCGACCGCATCGCGCTGACGAAACCGTCCCAGGTGAAGGCGATCGGCCATCCCGTTCGCACGGCCATCCTCGGCCTCCTGCACGAGCGGGCCGCGACGGTGAACGAGCTGGCAGTCGCGCTCCGCCGCCCGAAGAGCACCGTCGCGCATCACGTCAAGGTACTGAACCAGGAGGGGCTGCTGCGGGTGGTGCGGACCCGCCGCGTCCGGGCGATCGAGGAGCGGTTCTACGGGCGGACGGCGCGGATGTTCTACGTCGCCGTCGAGCGCACCACAGACGGCGACGAGATGCCTCGCGACTTCAACGACTTCGAGGTGGCCGCCGGCGAGTCGGCGGCCGCGTTCCGAAGCGGCAGGCTCTGGGGCTTCATCCGGCACGCGCGGATCACCGAGCAGCAGGCCTCGGCGTTCTGGGAGCGGATGGCGGAGCTGGTGGAAGAGTTCGACCGGCTTCCGCGCAACGGCGACACCATGTACGGATTCGCCGTTGGCGTGTATCCCACCGACTATCCGACCCTGCCCAGCGGCGACGCCGCGCCACGGCTACCGGGGTAGTCGTGGTGTGCCACACCGGCCGCGACCCTGCCGGGGAAGGCCCAGTCGTTTCCTTCGCGGGAGCCGGGGGTACCGGCGCGGCGTGATCTTCTTCGGATCGGGCCGGCTGTTTCTGCTTCCGCTGCTGCTGTTCTTCCTGGCGCCGCTGTTCTTCTACTCGCCCCTCGTTGCGCTCGTGCTGGTGGCCGTGGTCGTGCTCGTCAGCGTCTCGGCCGGCAGAGGGCGCCGGGCCGGTGTCGGGCCGGCGCGTGGGGTGCCCGAGCTTGCGCCGCAGGATCCCCACGCCTTTGAGGACGTTCGCAGGACGGCGGAGGAAGACATACTCAGCCTTGCCGATGAGATCCGCGCGCTCGACCTCGATATCGAGATGCCCGGTGTCTCGTCAGAAGCTCGCGCCGATTACATGCACGCGGTCGACCAGTACGACCGTGCGCAGGCCGCACTGGAGCGCGCACGTTCCCCGCGGGACATGGGCGCCGTCTCATCGGCGGTCGACGAGGGGCGGTTTGCGATCACGTCGACCAGAGCGCGCCTCGCAGGCAAGCCGCCGCCGGAGCGGCGGCCGCCGTGCTTCTTCGATCCGCGGCACGGCCCGTCTGTCCGCAACGTCGTCTGGACGCCACCCGGCGGCACGCCCCGTCCTGTCCCGGTCTGCGCGGCGGATGCCATTTCGTTGGAGGAAGGAAGCCAGCCGCACGCCCGCCGGGTGCGCGTGGGCGATCGCCAGGTGCCGTACTGGAACGCTCCCTCCTACTACGGGCCCTGGGCCGGCGGCTATTTCAGCCCATTCGGCATGCTGCTCCCGGGCCTCCTGCTGGGATCCACGGTGGGCGCCGGCATGTACGCCATGGACACGTTCGACGACATGGGCGACCCGGGGGACGGCTATTCCGATTCCGGAGACGGCGGCGGCGACGTGTCCGCCGGCTGGTAGTCGCGGAGACCTCTCAGGCGGTGGTGAGTTCATCATCGCGCGTCGCCCGCCGCCCAGCTCTAGCCGAGCCGTCTGCTTCAATCGCGCATTCGTCTTCTGGGGAGGCTCCGTGATCAAGTTCTGGCTATTCGTTCACCTTGCCGGGCTCGTGCTGCTTGCGGCCGGAGTCGGTATCGCGAACGTGTCCGGCATCATGATGAGCAAGTCGGTTTCGCCCACCATGCTCGCGATGTGGAGCAAGCTCAACCATCGTGTGGAGCATGTCGCGACGCTCCCTGGCGCGCTCATCCTCCTCGTCGCCGGAACGGTGCTGGTTGACAAGGAAGGATGGGACTACACCACCGGTTGGGTCGTGGCGGCCTACATCCTCTGGGTCGTTGCCGTGTTCCTGGGCGCCGGCGTCCTCGGCCGCCATGCCAGCCGGGTTCACCGGCTCGCGACCGCTGAAGTCGCGAACGGAGACCAGACGAGCGTCGAGGCCGCTCGCGCGGCCCGCTCGCCCGTCGGCCCGGTGGTCGGTAACCTGCTCAACGTCATCGTGCTGGTCTTCCTGTACCTGATGATCTACAAGCCTGGGAGCTGACGGCTGACCTCAAGGTCGATGTATGCGCCGGAAGTGTTTGCTCGTCGGCCCGCGTATGCAACCAGGCGAGGACCGACCCAGGCGCGCACCCAGCCACCCGCGCGCCCGCCTGGCCATCAGCCCGGCGGGCGCAAGGGAGGTCAGATCGGCGTGGTGTCCTCCGGCGCACGGGTGAAGTCGAGGTTCTCATCAAGAGGCGGTACACCGTGGTGCTGAGCGGCGTAGGCCGCCGCGTTGGCCACCTCCGCCGGGCGTAGCAGTCGCACGGCCGCAAACCAGACGACCGAAAGCACCACCACGCCAAGCGCCCAGTAGGCGGCCAGCCAGTTCAGGTTCGTGGTGTCGTGCGGCTGTGGGTTGAGCGCGCCGTAGAAGCCGAGAACGGGTGTCGCGACTGCTACGAGGACGATCAGGTACTGCCACCACTGGCCGTTCCTTCGTACCAGCAGGCCGATGGCCGCGCCCGCAACGATCAGGTAGACGAGCTCGACGGCAAACGATCCGGCGGTGGCCGCCACAAAGAAGGCGGCGAACTCCCGCGGCAGCCCAAACCGATCGAGGGTGTGACTATAGAGCCCCACGAGCATGAGAACGCCACCGCCGATCACGACCACCAGGTTTCCGACCCAGGGTGTGTTGTGACGTGAGGTCTTGGCGAAGAACCGGGGGAGCAGACCGTCTCGACCGAGAGCGAAGTACCCGCGGCCGATGGTGACACAGATCGCGAGTGCCAGGGCGGTCGCATCGAGAATGACGACGAGATCGATGATCGTGGCAAACCATGATCCGACGTACTTGGTCGCAAGGCCGTCCAGGGCAGTCGGGTCGAGCCACGCGCCCTTGTCGATGGCCGCCTTGCCCAGTCCGACCGAGATGGCATACGCCATCACGACGTAGAAGGCGGCCGAGGCGGCGACCGTGCCGATCAAGGCTCGCGGGATCGAGCGCGCCGGGTCATGACTTTCCTCTCCCAACGAGGCAGCAGCCTCGAAGCCGACGAAAAGCAGGATGCCCAGCATCACGCCGTTGAAGACGGTATGGGTCGATGTCGTTCCGGGATTGAAGATGTCGATTGAGTTGTTTCCCTGGACGATGATTGCTACTGCCAGAATGATCATCGGGGTGAACGAGAGCGCGGCAAACGTAAGCATCGCTCCGATCGCAATGCGAACGCCGATGTAGTTCAACACGACCACCAGTCCCAGAAACAGCAGAGCTAACAACCACCAGGCTGGTACGGTCGATGTGGAGATATGTGCCACCCAGAAATCGTGGGTGAGAATGCCGAGGCCGAGGTAGATGCCACCTCCGCCCAAGAAGAGAGTGCCCATGAAGAACACGCCTGCGGTCAGGATGCCGACCGCGGGATGAGCGCCGCGCACCAGGTACTCATATACAGCGCCGGCGCCCTGGTACTGCCGTGCAAATAGCGAGATCGAGTACGCGATCGCGAGCACGCCGAGTCCCGCAACGAGCACAGAGATCGCGGTGTTGAAACCGGCCCCGGTGACCGGTGCAGAGACGAACCCAAGGACGATCGCGGTGGAGAACATCGGGCCGATCGCCAGGGCCTGGGCGACGGCGTGGATCGTTCCCAGGCGTCGCTCGCCCAGCTCCCCTCCCGTGGTTCTCTCAGAAGCCACGTCTGACATGAAAACTCCCTCCTCAGTCGGAACGATGGACACAATCACACTCAACTGCGTCGACGTCAAGCACACCGCGGCCTCTCCGAGGCGTCGCACAGTGCCATACTGCGCGCAATGACCGTGGCTGCGCCCAGATCGCCCATCCCTGCCACACCGCTCCAGATCACGACCGTGGTCGACCATGTCTACGCTGCCCTTCGACAGAGCATCCTTGACGGCACATTGGCCCATGGAACCCGACTGCACCAGGGCTCACTGGCGCAAGACTTCGGTGTCTCACGGACGCCGCTGAGGGAGGCGCTGAGGCGATTGGCCACCGAGGGCCTGGTTGTGTTCTCGCCGTACCGGGGCGCGACTGTCTCGGAATGTGATTTCGGGGACAGACGTCAGGTGGGGGCAGCGCGAGCCGTAGTGGAGCCGTGGGCGGCGAGGCTTGCCGCGGACACGCGTGACCCTGCGATGATCGGTCGGATGCGCGACGCAATAGCGCGGCAACGAGAGATGGGGAACGACCTGGATGTCAGTTGCTCCGCGAACCGTGAGTTTCATCTGGCATTAGGGGCAGCCTCCGGCAATCCCCATCTGAAGCGGTTCGTCGAGATGCTGTGGGTGCCGGGGATCGGTGTCACTGACGACGAGAATCGGACTGGCCAGCCGTCGCACGAAATGCTGAGTCCGGCCGGTGATCATGAGCGCATCCTCGACGCGGTCTGTGCCGGTGACGCTTCCCTCGCCGAACATCTCACCCGAAACCATGTGGCCGCGTACCCGTCCTTGCCGCGGCGCCGGGATGAGAGCCCGGATATGCCGAGGCGCGCTGGTGGCAACACTCCGATACGCTAATGGACAGTCGGGCGAGTCACTCGCCCTGTCCGAGCTGCGGTCGCCGGCCGCGGGCGCTGCTCGCGCGGTGGCGCGCCACCGATGGAGAGCAACTGGAGGGTCTTGATGCGGGCACTTATCGCAGGTGGAGGCATGGCGGGGCTGATGACAGCTCTGGCGCTGCGGGAGTCGGGCGTCTTCACAACGATCGACGTCTTCGAGCAGACGCGCACGCCAAGCACCGCGGGAGCGGGGCTGAACATCCCACCGAACGCCGCACGGCTGGCGCGGTGGCTGGGCGTCGACCTCGACGGCGGGGACCCCAAGGGGCCGCACGGGGCAGTCGACGGCGGCAGGGCGGCGATCCTCAGCATGACGCGTATGGTCTGGGAGGACGGCTCCATCACGCGCAAGCCGCTCGACCACAACACGTCGGCCAACGATAACGCCGGCTTCCACCACATGCACCGCCTCGACCTGCTGATGTGCCTCTACAAGCGGGTCCTCGAGTTCGCGCCGCAGACGGGTGCCAACTGCCCGATCCAGGTCCACATGGCCAAGCGTCTGGAGGCAGTCAGTCAGGACGAGGCATCCGTGACCGTGACGTTCTCCGACGGCACGACGGAGACCGGAGACGTGCTGATCGGTGCCGACGGTGTCGACTCCGAGGTGCTGGAGGCGGTCTGGCCGGGGGTGTCGACCAAGCGCTGGACCGAGGTCGTGGTCTACCGCGGTCTGGTGCCGCGGGACAAGGTCGCCGCGGCGCGCAAGCCCGACGGCAGCCCGCTCGACTACAACCCCATCGAAACGATGTCGATGGACACCCGCGAGACCCCAACGGCGCAGCATCTCACGTATTGGGTCCGCGGCGGCGAGTTGCTCAACGTGTGGCTCGCCTATTACGAGCCCAACGCCGAGGAGTTCGAGCGCCGAGAGGGCGACTGGTTCCCCGCCGACCGCGATGAGATGGTCGGAAACATGAGCAAGGCGTTCGAGGGCGACCCCCGTCACGACGACGTCGTCGCACTCACGAGCCTGATGGAGAACCCGACGAAGTGGGGGCTCTACGACCGGGACGCGCTCGAGAACTGGACGGAGGGTCGCGTGGGCCTGGTGGGTGATGCCGCCCACCCGATGTTGCCGACCTTCGGCCAGGGTGCCGCGCAGGCATTCGAGGACGCCGCGGCACTGGGCAAGTGCTTCGAGCTGCACGGCACGGACATCTACAGCGCGCTGTTGCACTACGAGCGCGTGCGCTACTACCGCGCGACGCGCTTCCAGTTCGCGTCGAAGTTCCTCTTCAAGCACCTCGAGCCGGAGGACTCACCGGAGCGCCGGAAGATCCTCGCCGCGGTCAACGAGCGGGACTACCCCGTCTTCGATCACACGGAGCGTGCGGGCAGCGACGACTCGTGGATCTACGCGTTCGACGCGCGCGAGATCGGCGACAAGCTGCCGATCAGGAAGCTCGGGCCGTGGCACTTCCGCTCGCGGGTGGAGGCGCTCAAGACCGCCCGCAGGGAGGTGGCCACCAGCCTCTGGAAGCCGGCGAAGCCATGGACCGGCGACCGGCCCGTCACGCGCGAGGAGCTCGCACAGCACGCGACGTTCGACGACTGCTGGGTCGTCATCCGCGGCAAGGTCTACGACTTCACCGAGTGGAAGGACCACCACCCGGGCGGGCCCTTCGTCGCGCGCATGTACGGCGGCAAGGACGCCACGGCGGAGTACGGCGACTACCACAGCCGGCTCGCCGAGCGGCACATGGAGCACTTCTGCGTCGGGCCGCTCGTCGGAGCCGCCGCAGGGCGCGCCGGCGACGCCGCCGGAGGTGGAGCCGGCCAGACTTGACCGGGGCGACGCCCTAACAAGGGCAGAGGAACGCCCGCGGCAAGCTGACCCTCGACAATGTCGTCTACGCCAGGCGGCAGTCAGCGCGATGCACGCTCGAACGCAGCGCCGCCCTCAGAGTTCCCGCGGATTCGAGGGATGCCCCTGACGCGAGCAATAGGCGAGCGGGGAGACACTTCGTGCATGACGCAGAACCAACAGTCAAGAGGGCAGGGCGCCCTGTACTGGACGGGCGTGACGATGCTTTGGGTGTGGAACTTGGGGCTGCTCGTGCTCGCGATGGTGTCGACGCATCAGTACAACGAATGCATGGCAGACGATGGCTTCATCTGCCTGGACTTCACCGTGCCTATCTTCATCGTCATGTTCGCTGTAGACGCGCTTGTTGGCCTCGTCGTCGCCGTGGTCTACCGGCGTCGGAGCCGCCGCGCCCAGTCCCGGGCGTCGTGAAGCCGAGCCTGCTCGTGCCCTGGCCGTCGAGGGGACGCACGGGGGACGCCACGGACGCGTGACGCGATCATGTGCCCGGTCCCGGCGTCTGCCATGCCCGGTCACGCATGGCCAGCACCGCGTGGTGTCAAGCTGGCCGAGCACGCCGCGTTCGTGTCGTGATTGTGCCCCGTACGGCGCCCCAAGCTGCGTTACGATCTCGTGGGGGGTCGCCGGACTGCCTGATTGATCACGAGCGGGAGGTCGCCTCAGCGTCATCGAGAATCACGGCACCGTCCAACTCTACACACGACGCACCGGCCGATGTCAACGTCGCCGCACGTCGCTCTGAATTCCACTCGCGGGAGGAGGGCACATGATCGCACGCACTTGGACCGGCGAAGTCCGAACCGAAGACGCCGACGCGTATGAGGCATACCTCAACGAGACGGGCTTTGCCGGCTACTTGTCGACGCCCGGAAACCACGGGGTTGCGATGTTGCGCCGCGAACTCGGCGAGACGACGGAATTCGTCATGTTCACGCTATGGCAGTCGCTCGACGCGGTCAAGGCGTTTGCGGGGGAAGACCCCGACATCGCCGTCTACTACCCCGAGGACGACCGCTTTCTGGTTCGCCGTGACGCGAATGCCGTGCACTACAGCGTGGCCCGGCAGTCGGGTTTTGGGAGTGCCGCGTGACGGTTCGATTACGGGGCCGCGGCAGCCGGCCTAGGGCCGCGTAGCGTCATGTAGAGGGCCGCCACGGCTCGTGCTCATGGGCGAGCCAGACGACCTCCGGATCGAGCGCGCGGACACGTCGTTGGCCTTCGCTGTCGGGCTCGTCCAGCTGACTGAGGCGAACCGCCACGTCGCCGCCAACGACCATGGGGCGCCCGTCGGTCTCGACCACGACTACCTGCATGCCCGGCGAATGGCCAGGTGCCGGGACGAGCCGCACCCCCGGCAGCAGCTCGAACTCGCCGTCCACCGCGACGTATTCGACGCCAGGAGCGTCGACCCATTCAGGGATGGTGTAGGGCTCTGGGCCGCGCGCCAGACCGAGCTCCTGGCGCTGCACGTAGATCGGCTTGCCCGCGAAGAGGTGGTTGCCGCCGCAGTGGTCGAAGTGCAGATGCGTGTTGACGACGATGTCGATACCTGCGACGTCGAAGTCCTGCTCGCTCAGCGGCCGTAGCTGAGGATCCATATCGGTGACGTCGGCGTGCAGCTCTGTCATGCCGGTGTCGACCAGCAGGCGCGCGTCGGGATGGTCGATGACGTGGACATAGACCGGCCAGCGCACCCCTTCCTCGACGAGCAGATCGGCAACATAGACGGGCGTGATCGTGATGGCGGTGGAAGCGTTCATCGTGTACCTCGCGATTGGATTGCGGAGAATGGGCGCTGAAGATGGAATCTCAGTCAGTGAGCTAGATGGCCGACCGGCCGTCGTGTGAGCGGCGGGGGTGGGATTCGAACCCACGAGTGACGTTGACCGCCACTGCCGGTTTTCAAGACCGAGCCCCTTCTCGTCAACCATGCCGCCTAGCTGGCGCCGAGTGCCAGTTTGAGCGCCAGTCGCGCCAAGTTCAAGCCCGCTGGGGCCGAGATGGAGTGGGAGCCGGTTGAGATCCTCGGGTGCGCTCCGTCGCTGGACCCTTCGGCCAAAGTAGTTCGAACCGCTCCAGCATGACCTGGCTGTCGTCGTCCGCTGGGCGGCCCTCGCTTGCGAGGAAATAGATGTGAGCTTCGGCCCGCGTAGGCAAACACGCGAGGACGGTCCCAGGCCCGCGCCCAGCCACTCGCGCGCCGGCCGCGCCATCAGCCCGGCGGGCGCAAGGGAGGTCAGATCGGCGTTGTGTCCTCCGACGCCGGGGCGAAGTCGAGGTTCTCATCGAGAGGCAGCTCAGACACCGATGTCGCGGAGGACGCGGCGGTTGTGCGCCGCATCGTCGGCAAGCGAGGCGAGCGTCTGCCCCGGCTGGATGAAGCGGTCCTGCTCGACCACCACCCACGCGTCGTAGCCGTCCGCGCGCAGCCGGCCGACGATGCCTGCCAGATCGACGCTGCCCTCGCCGAAGCGGCAGAACACGCCGCGTCTCCAAGCCTCACGCAGGCCCAGTCCGTTCTGGCGGATCTCGCCCATGACAGCGCCGTCGACGTCCTTCAGGTGCACGTGGGTGACCAGGGAGCCGTAGCTCTCGAGGAATGCCATTGGGTCGCCGCCGCCGAAGGCGGAGTGGCCGCTGTCGAAGCAGAATCCGAGCAGGCTCGTGTCCAGGCGCTCCGCCATCCGGTCGATCTCGCGCGGCGTCTCGACGTAGGTGCCGCCGTGGTAGTGGAAGGCGGCTCCATAGCCGCGCTCGCGGCAGCGCTCGGCGGCGCGGTGGGCGTTGTCGGCGAGCAGGTCGAACCGCTCCTCGCCCAGCCAGGTCTCGGGAAGCTGCTCGATGCGACCGGCCCCGGCCACGCGGTCCGGCTCCGAAAAGGCGTCCGAGATCAGCACCACCGGCGGCCGCGTGCGGGCAGGCGTTGCCCGGTCGAGGATGTCGAGCGCCTGCTCGAGCAGGGCGAAGTCCTCCTGCACGTGGTCGCGGCGCGACATGCGCAGCGGCAGGAACGATCCGACCAGCTCCAGCTGCCGCTCCTCGAGTGCCATCGCCACGGCGGTGCCGTCACCGAAGTAGCCGGGCGGGCCCAGCTCGGTGCCCTCGTACCCCGCCTCCCGCATGGCGTCCAGCACGGCCACCGGATCCGGCAGCCGCGAGTCGCCGGCGGTCAGCTCGAACACCCCGAACGAGACGGGCGCGGATGCGACTCTCATGCTGTCTCCTCTCCGGTCAGCGGGACGCGCGGGTCGCGCTGCATCGACGTCCAGGTATCCCGCGTCCACGCGAGATCCGGGTCGTCCTCCGCTGCCATCGAGCGGCGCTCGGCCGCCAGCGCGTTCAGGTAATAGCCGTCGTAGCCGTGGGCGGCGCAGAACGGGTGGTAGCCGCGCGGTACGAGCATCACGTCGCCGTCGCGCACCGTCCACGTCTCGTCCAGACTGCCGTCGCGGCTGTACAGCCGCTGTACGCCGAACGCCTCCGGCGCCGCGAACCGGTAGGCGTAGACCTCCTCCAGCTGGTTCTCGATGGGCAGCCGGTCGACCTCGTGCTTGTGGGGCGGGTACGACGACCAGTTGCCGCCCGGGGTCAGCACCTCGACCACCAGCAGCCGGTGGGCGGGGAACTCCGGCGCCATGATGTGGTTGATCTGGCGCGTCGCGTTGCCGGCGCCTCGCACCTCGACCCGCACGTCTCGCGGCGCGATCGGCCGCACGTCGCCGGCCAAGCCGGCGTCCGCCCGTGCGCCGCAGCGCGCCAGGAGGCCCTCGCCTGCCACGGTGTAGGCGGTTCCCGGGGGCAGGTAGAGCGCATGGGGCAGGCCCGCGAACGGCAGAGCGCGTGCGCCCAGGTCGTACTGCCGGCCGTCAACCTCTGCGGTCAGGCGCCCGCCGAGGTTGACCAGGCAGATCTCATCCTCTCCCGTGTCGAACCCGGCGGTGCCGGCGAGGGCGCCTGCCTCGTAGGACAGCCACCTCCATCCCGCATCCTCGGGTGTGACAGCGGGGGCGGGGCGTCGCAGCAGCAGGTCGAGCGTCACAGGAGATCTCCCTCCTCGGGCATCGCGATGGAGCAACCCAGCCGCGCGGCGACGTGTGCGCCGGCGCGGTTGGCGTAGCGGGCCGCCACGTCGGGCGGGTCATTCCGCAGCAGGCGCCAGCCAAACGCGGCCGCGAATGCGTCCCCGGCACCAAGGCCGTTGACGACGTCGACCGGGACAGCGTCGACTCGGACAGGCGCGTCGCCTGCTGCGTGCACGGTGACGCCACGCGACCCGTGCTTCTGGGCGACCACGGCGACGCCCCAGTCCATCAGGCCGGCCGGATCGGCGGTGCCCACGGCCGCCTCGATCTCCTCGTCGGAGCCGAGCGCAACGTCGGCCAGCGGCGCGGCCAGTCGGATGCAGGCGGCGTAGTCGGAGCGGCTGCTCCAAAGCACCTCCCGCCAGTCCAGGTCGAGGATCGAGACGCCGCCCCGGCCGTGGCGGCACTCCAGCGCGGTCAGCGTGGCGAGGCGGGAGGGCTCCACCGCCAGCCCCGTCCCGCTGACGTAGGCCACCGGCACCCCGGCGATCACGTCCAGCGGCAGCGCCGACGCGGTCAGCTCCCAGTCGGGGCAGGTCGGCGTCCGGTAGAAGGTGATCGGGAACCGGTCGGGTGGCCATGCCTCGCAGAACGCCAGCGCGGTGCGGAGCGTAGGGTGGACGCCCAGCCAGCGGCAGTCGACGCCCTGCGCCTCGAGCCACGTGCGGATGTAGCGCCCATGGCCGTCGTCGCCGACGGCCGACACGATCGCGGTGCGGACGCCCAGCCGCGCGAGGCCGGTGGCGACGTTCCCGGCGAACCCGCCGACGTACTTGTGGAACCCGTCCACCTGTTCCAGTGGCGTCTCGAGCTGCATCGGATAGAGGTCGACGCAGACGCGGCCCATCACCACCGCCTCCAGTTCCCCGACCGCACCGGTCACCCGCGACCCCCTTGACAACATCGAGTTCGCGGCAGAAGATACGCGACCGGTTGAAACGTTTCAACACCGAGGCGATCGGAGCACCACACTGCGGATCGGCGTGTTCAACGACGGGTTGGCCCACCTCAGCCGGGCGGACGCATTCCGGTGGTGCGCAGAGCAGGGGCTGGAGTCGATCGAGATGGGCGTGGGCGGATGGGCCAAGGCTCCGCACCATCTCCCGCTCGACGAGCTGGTGCGCGAACCGGCCGAGCGCGACAGGCTGCTGGGCGAGCTGGACGAGCATGGCCTGGCGCTCTCGTGCGTGAACGCCGCCGGCAACCCGCTGCACCCGGATCCCCAGGTCGGCGAGCTGCATGCGCGGCTGCTGCGTGGGGCGATCGAGCTGGCCGGCCTGCTCGGCGTCGACCGCGTGGTGACGATGAGCGGCTGCCCGGGTGGGCGCGACGGCGGGCGAGCGGCCGTGTTCGCCCCGTGGGCGCTCTCGGCCGACGACGAGTCGCTCTGGAACTGGCAGTACGAGCAGCGCCTGGCGCCCTTCTGGTCGGAGCTCGGCGCCTGGGCGCGGGAGCAGGCGCCCTCCGTGATGATCTGCCTCGAGCTCCACGCGGGAGCGGCTGCCTACAGCCCCGGCAGCTACCGGCGCATCGCCGAGGCGGGCGGCGAAAACGTCCGCGTCAACTTCGACCCGAGCCATTTCTGGTGGCAGGGCATCGACCCGCTGGTGGTGCTGGACGAGATCGGCGACCGCGTCGCGTTCAGCCACGCCAAGGACACGCTGCTGCACGCGGACCGGATCGCGCGCGACGGGGTGTTCGACTTTCGGTTTCCGGTCGACCCCGACACAGCCACCTGGCACTTCGCCTCGGTCGGCGGAGGGCGTCCGGTTGAGGAGTGGTGCCGCCTGCTGGCGGCACTTCGTCTCGCCGGCTACGACGACGACATCTCGATCGAGCACGAGGATCCGCGTGTGTCCGCCGAGCAGGGCATCCGCGAGTCGCATGCGGCACTTCGCAGCGCGCTGGCAGAGGCGCCGGTCGGGTGAGCGTGACGATGCGCGACGTCGCCCGCCGGTCAGGAGTCTCCGTGGCCACGGTGTCGAACGTCCTGCACGACACGGCTCCCGTGGCAGCACCGACGCGTGAGCGGGTGATGCGCGCGATCGACGAGCTCGGCTACCGCCAGAACGAGGTGGCCCGGTCCCTCAAGCGCCGCACCACCCACACGCTGGGCGTCGCCATCCCGGACGCGCTGAACCCGTTCCACGCCTCGATCGCCCTAGAGGTGGAGCGGCGGGCGCACCGCGACGGCTTCGCCGTGCTCGTTGCCGAGACGGAGAACGATCCCGAGATCGAGGCGGATCAGGTTCGAGCGCTGGTCGGCCGGAGGGTGGACGGTGTGATCTTCCCCGCCGTCACCGCCGGATCCGAGATCCCCGGAGAGCTGCTCGATCGCGGCATCCCGGTGGTCGTGGTCTCCTTCGAAGCCCAGGATCCCCGGCTCGGCATGATCGTCGTCGATGAGGCGGCGGCGATGGAGCACGTGGTCGCCCACCTGGTCGGCCACGGCCACCGGAGCATCGCCTTCCTGCACTCCGGCGCGCGCGAGGAGCAGGTCGATCTGCGGCCCGAGGCAGTGCGCGCCGCGCTGGCGCGCCGCGGCCTCCAGGCCGCCGCAGGCGTCGACGAGGCCACCGCGGTGTGCTGCACCAACGACGTGGTCGCCATCCGCCTGATCGACGAGCTGGAGGGACGCGGCGTGCGGGTTCCGGAGGACGTCTCTGTGGTCGGGTTCGACGACATCCCGCTTGCGGCCCACCGCCGCATCGATCTCACCACCGTCCGGCAGCCGGCCCGCGAGATGGGCAGGATGGCCGCCGAGATGGCGCTCAGCGCCATCTCGGAGCGTCGCCCCGCGGCCGGCCGCGTCGTGATGCCGACCGAGCTGGTCGTGCGCGGATCCTCGGGGCCCGTTCGCAGCCGGGTGGCTGTATGAACGTCCGTTACGCCGGAGTCGGCAAGGTGTTCGCCGGCGTGGAGGCGCTGGCCAGCCTCGATCTCGAGGTGCCCGACGGCAGCTTCCTGGCGCTGCTCGGCCCGTCCGGCTGCGGCAAGACCACCGCACTTCGGATCCTCGCCGGGTTGGAGGAGCCCACGAGCGGCCATGTCTTCATCGGCGAACGCGACGTCACGCAGCTGCAGCCCAAGGACCGGGACGTGGCGATGGTGTTCCAGAGCTACGCGCTCTACCCGCACAAGTCCGTCTTTGACAACATCGCCTACCCGCTGCGGATCCGAAAGACCCACGTCACGGAGCGCGACCGCCGGGTGAGGGAGGTGGCCGAGCTGCTGTCGATCACGGCGCTGCTCGATCGCATGCCGCGCGCTCTGTCGGGAGGACAGCGTCAGCGAGTTGCGCTGGCTCGTGCGATCGTCCGCGAACCACGCGCCTTCCTGATGGACGAGCCGCTGTCGAACCTGGACGCCCAGCTACGGCTGCAGATGCGGATCGAGATCAAGCGCCTGCAGCGCGCGCTCGGCGTGACCACCCTGTATGTCACCCACGACCAGGTTGAGGCGATGACCATGGCCGACCTGGTGGCGGTGATGTGCGAGGGCCATCTCCAGCAGCTGGCGCAGCCCGGCGAGCTCTACAGCCGCCCGGCCAACTTGTTTGTGGCCTGCTTCTGCGGATCGCCGCCGATGAACGTGGTCTACGGCGAGGTGGCCGACGGCAGCTTCCGCCACCCGGCCGGCACTGTGACGCTGCCGGCCGGAGCGGCGCCCGGACCGGCCAAGCTCGGGTTCCGCCCCGAGCACGCCGCGATGACGCCGGCGGGAACCGACCACGCGCTGTCCGCCGAGGTGTACGTTGTCGAGCCGCTCGGCAACGAGACGCTGATCGCGCTCAAGGTGGGCGACGACCTGATCAACCTGCGCGCTGCCGCGGGCGTCGACCCGCCGATTGGGAGCGCCTGCGCCGTCCGGCCCGAGCCGGCACATCTGCATCTGTTCGACGCCAAGACGGGCGTCGCTGTTCGCAACGGTCAACCGAGCGAAGGAGCGAAGCATGACCGACCACCCGAGGAGTGAGCGCGGCGAGCGCTCGTACACGCGCAAGGAGGTGATCCGCGGAGCGGCCGGCACCACCGCAGCCCTCTCGCTCGCACCGCTGCTGGCGGCGTGCGGCGGCGGCAGCTCGTCGTCCGCAGCATCATCAGGCGGAGGAGGCGGGCCGATCACGATCGGCAGCTTCTCGGACCCGGCCATGGTGCCGTTCCGCGACGTGTTCCTGAAGAAGTACACGCAGGAGACGGGCAACCAGGTCCATTACAACGAGACGAACTACGACGCGTGGTACCAGAACTGCAAGAACGACGGCCTCCAGAAGACCGGCGCGTACGACATCTACGTGATGGACGACAACTGGGTGCCGGAGTTCGCGGCGGCCGAGATCGTCCAGAGCATGGACAAGCTCGGCCTGAAGGTGAACCCGGACATCCTGCCCAAGGGGCTCGAGCAGGGCTACTGGCCTCCCAAGTCCGGCCCGCGCCTCAAGGCGTTCGCGGACGGCACGCCCGAACTGTTCTCGCTCGTGATCATCGACGACGTGCAGATGCTGTACTACAACGGCGACCACTTCAGCTCGCCGCCCAAGACCTGGGACGACATCTACGCGGTCGCCAAGACCACCACCCCTCCCAGCCTGTACGGCTGGACGGCGCGTGGAGTGGCAGGCAACCCGATCGTGCAGACCTACCTTCCGCTGCTGAACGCCTACGGCGGCAACTTCGTCAACAACGATTGGTCACCGGGCTTTGCCGGGCCGGAGGGAGTCGGGGCGCTCGAGCGGCTGTTCTCGTTCATCCCGTACATGCCATCGGGGGTTGCCGCCTTCGACACCGACCAGGAGACGGCCCTGTTCCTGCAGGGCAAGGCGACGGCGATGACCGAGTACACGGGCACCGCCCACGGGGTCGACGACCCGTCCGTCTCGAAGGTGGTCGGGAAGGTGCAGTTCGCGGCCACGCCGGCGCAGGAGAAGAGCGGCCCGGCGATCGGCACGTTCATCTGCGGCATCGCGTCGGGTGCCAAGAACCCGGGTGGCGCCGTGGCGTTCCTGGAGTGGTTCACGTCCAGCAAGGTGCAGCGTGAGTTCGCCGGCGGCGGCAGCGCGGCCGTGACCGGCTCCGCCCTGCGCGACGCCTCGCTCGGTAAGAAGTTCCGCTGGCTGCCGGCCATCGCCGACGCCGTCGACAACTCGGTGCCCAAGCCGAAGACCCCCGACGAGCCCAAGATGGAGGACCTGCTCGGCACCGCGCTGAACCAAGCGCTGGTCGAGGCGATCGGCAAGAAGTCCGGCTACTCCGCGATCGCGCAGTCCCACCTGACCACGGCGGCGAACCAGATCACGGCGTACCTCAAGCAGCAGGGCACCTACTTCTAGGCCAGGTGCTGAGGAGGTCGACAGCAGCAGGTTCTTCGGTACGGGCTCGGCGAAGCAGGTTCCTCGCCAGCCCGTACCTGCTGCTGCTGCCGGCCGCCGTCGCGCTCGCGGCGGTGTCGGTCTACCCGCTCTTCTACGGCGTACGTGCCAGCTTCACCCGGTATCTGTACGGCCGCGACTACGGCCTGGACGGGCTGGCCAACTACCGGATCATCTGGGACGACACGTTCTTTCGCAGCGCCATGGTCACGACCGCCAAGTACGTGGTGCTGTCGGTCACGATCGAGACGCTGCTCGGGCTCGCGCTGGCGCTGCTGGTCTCACGCGAGCTGCGCTTCGCCGGCCCGATCCGGGTGGGGCTGATCCTGCCGATGGCGATCGCCCCGGTGGTGGTGGGCGTGATGTGGCGGCTGCTCTACGACAGCAACGTCGGCATCGTCGACCCCATGTTCCGGGCGCTGGGCATAAACCCCCCTGAGGTGCTGGCCCACAACGGCAGCGCATTCGCGGCCGTGGTGCTCGTCGACGTCTGGGAGTGGACGCCGCTGATCTTCCTGATCATCCTGGCCGGGCTGCAGTCGCTGCCGGAAGAGCCTCTGGAAGCGGCCCGAGTGGACGGAGCGGGCCGGATCCGGCTGTTCTTCGACCACACGCTGCCGCTGCTGCGGCCTGTGCTCCTGGTGGCCATCGTCCTGCGCACGATCGACGCCATCGGCACCTTCGACCAGGTCTACGTCCTGACAAAGGGCGGTCCCGGCGACGCCACCCGGGTGATCTCGATCTACGCGTACAACACCGCCTTCCTGTTCACGCAGTACGGGCAGGCCGCGGCGATGCTAATCGCACTGCTCGTGATGGTCACGCTGCTAATGATCGTGGCGGTCAGGATGCTCAGGCGGACGGCGGCATGACCAGGCGCAGGGCCGGCCGCGTCGTCTTCTACCTGACGCTGGCGGTGATCCTCGTCATCGCCATCTTTCCGTTCTGGTGGATGGTGAACACCTCGTTCAAGCAGCAGATCGACATCTTCGGCGGCGTGTCGCTGTACCCGCACCACCCGACGACGGCCAACTACAGCCGGCTGTTCGGCACCTACCATTTCAGGGAGTACCTCCAGAACAGCATCCTGATCGTGGCCGTGTCGGTCAGCTTCAGTCTCGTGCTGGGGACGCTCGCCGCCTATCCTCTGGCCCGGTTTCGGCTTCGCTTCGGGCTGAACCAGTCGGCACTGGTGATCGCGCTCCTGGTGCGGATGCTGCCCCCGATCCTGCTGGTGATCCCGTTCTACATCGTGCTCGCCGACTGGGGCCTGCTGAACACCCGCCTGGGCCTGATACTGATCTACAGCGGGCTCAACACCAGCTTCGTGATCTGGATGATGCAGAGCTTCCTGGCCGAGATACCTCGCGAGATCGAGGAGGCGGCGATGGTGGACGGCGACACCCGGTTCACCGCCCTTCGACGCGTGGTCATCCCGCTCGCCGCGCCGGGATTAGCCGCGACCGCAATCTTCAGCGTGATCGCGACCTACAACGATTTCCTGCTCGCGCTGTCGCTGACGTCCACGCCGGCGTCCCAGACGGTTCCCGTCGGCGTCTCGACACTGATCGGCAAGATCCAGATCGAGTACGGGCCGATGGCGGCCGCCGGCGTGATCGGCGCCCTGCCGATCGTGATCTTCGCGCTGATCGTGCAGCGCCACTTCGTGCGGGGGCTCACGCTGGGGGCGGTCAAGTGAGCGGCCACCGGATGACCACGGCGCAAGCGCTGATCGCCTTCCTGGCCGAACAGCAGCTACAGCGGGACGGCGTGACCCAGCCGTTCTTCGCCGGCGTGCTCGGCATCTTCGGCCACGGCAACGTGGCGGGCATCGGTCAGGCGGTGCAGCAGGACGGCCGGCTGCGGTTCGTGCTGCCGCGAAACGAACAGGCGATGGTCCACACCGCCGCCGCCTACGCGAAGCAGCGAAACCGGCTGCAGACATGGGCCTGCACGTCGTCGATCGGCCCCGGAGCGACCAACATGGTCACGGGCGCGGCGCTGGCCACGATCAACCGGCTGCCCGTGCTGCTCCTGCCGGGGGACGCGTTCGCCTCGCGCCGCGTCGATCCGGCCCTGCAGCAGCTCGAGATGCCGGGCCGGCCTCAGGCGAGCGTCAACGACGCGCTGGCGCCCGTATCCCGGTTCTTCGACCGCATCGCCCGGCCCGACCAGCTTGCCGCATCGCTGCTCGAGGCGATGCGGGTGCTGACGGACCCGGCCGAGACGGGAGCCGTCACCATCGCCCTGCCCCAGGACGTGCAGGCCGAGGCGGCCGACTACCCCGAGGAGCTGTTCCAGCGTCGCGTCTGGGACGTCACACGCACGCCGCCGGATGAGGCGGGGCTCGGGCGGGCCGCCGCGCTGCTGCGGAGCGCCGAGCGGCCGCTGATCGTGGCCGGCGGCGGAGTCATCTACAGCGAGGCGACCACCGCTCTGCGGGCGCTGGTCGAGGCCACCGGGATCCCGGTCGCAGAGACCCAGGCGGGCAAGGGAGCGCTGCCGTTCGACCACCCCTCGGCGCTTGGGGCGATCGGCGCCACAGGCACGCGCGGCGCAAACCTCGCAGCCCGGGAGGCCGACGTGGTGCTCGCGGTGGGCACCCGCCTCGGCGATTTCACCACCGCCTCCCGCACGGCGTTCCAGCATAGCCAACTGCAGCTGATCGGCCTCAACGTCGCCACGTTCGACGCGCACAAGTTGGGCGCATTGCCACTGGTCGCCGACGCACGCGCCGGCCTGGAGGCACTCACGGCGGCGCTCGAAGGACATCGCGTCGAGCCGACCTATCGTGAGCAGATGACCGCCCACAACCGCGACTGGGAGAGCGAGGTGGCTCGCCTGTGCGCCCCCGGAGACCCGCCGCTCAGCCAGGCGCAGGTGATCGGCGCCGTCGATGCCGCCGGGTCGCCGCAGGACGTCGTGGTCTGCGCCGCAGGCAGCCTGCCCGGCGACCTGCACAAGCTGTGGCGGGCGCGCGGCCCCAAGGGCTACCACCTCGAGTACGGCTACTCGTGCATGGGCTACGAGGTTGCCGGCGGCCTCGGCGCCAAGCTGGCCGACCCCGACCGTGAGGTGATCGTGATGGTCGGCGACGGATCGTGGCTGATGATGTCATCCGAGATCGCCACCTCGATCCAGGAGGGCGTTCGCCTGATCGTGGTCCTGATAGACAACCGAGGCTTTGGCTCGATCGGCGGGCTCTCCCGCGAGCTCGGCTCCGGCGGGTTCGGTACCGCCTATGCGGTGGAGACCGACTTCGTCCAGAACGCGGCCAGCCTCGGGGCCATCTCGCTGCGCGTCGAGACCGGCGAGCAGCTGGTTTCGGCGCTGCGGGACGCGCGGACGGCCGAGCGCACGACCGTGATCGTGGTCGAGTGCGACGGGAACCGCGGCGTCGGGGCGTACGAGTCGTGGTGGGAGGTTCCGGTTGCCGAGGTGTCGGAGATGCCCGAGGTGCAACGGGCGCGGGCTCAGTACGAGCAGCACCGGCGCGGCCAGCGCTCGCTGACGGGGCCGGCTCGTGGCTGACCGCGTCCGCATCGGCGTTGTCGGCGCGGGCATGATCGCACAGGTCGAGCACATCCCCAACCTGCTGTTCCTGCGCGACCTCTTCCAGCTGGTGGCCGTGGCCGACCCCTCGCAACGCGTCCGCGCGGAGGTGGGCGAGCGGCACGGCGTACCGACCGTGCCGGACATGGACCGCCTCCTGGCGCTGCCGCTGGACGCGCTGCTGGTGGCGCTGCCCGATCCGTTGCACGCCGATGCGGTGTTGGCAGGGCTCGGCGCCGGGCTGCACGTGTTCTGCGAGAAGCCTCTCTGCTTCACCGAGGCCGAGGCGGCCGCCATCGCCGACAAACGCGATGCGACCGGCCGTGTCGTCCAGGTTGGATACATGAAGCGGTTCGACCCGAACTACGAGGCCGCTCTCGATCTGCTTCCCGAGGGTGGAGGCGGGCTGCGCTACATCTCGGTCGAGGTCAGCGACCCGGATTCCTGGCCGTTCGTCGACCATCGCCCGCTGCTCCGGCCAGACGACGTGCCGGCCGAGCTGATCGCGGACTGCCGCGCCCGCCAGCGTGCGCAGGTGGCCGAGGCGCTGGGGGCGACCGTCGACGGCGAGCACCTGCGCGGATACGCCGACCCGCTCATGTCCGGTGTGATCCATGCCGTCAACGCGATCCACGGCATGCTCGACCGCATGGGCCTCGAGGCCGGCGAGGTGATCGACGGCCATATCTGGTCGCAGGGCGAATCCGCCTCGGGCACGGTGTCGCTGCTGGGCGGGCGGGCGTGCTGGCACTTCGCGCAGGTGCTCGTGCCGAACATCGCCTGGTACCGCGAGCGCTACGTCCTGCACTTCGACGACACGGTGATCGAGCTGGAGTTCCCGGCGCCCTATCTGAACAACCAGCAGACCAACCTGTGGGTGCGCAGGTCGCAGGGGCTGCGGCTGGAGACGACGCATATCCAGGCCGGATATGGGGAGGCGTTCGTGCGCGAGCTGGAGGCGTTCCACGGCAGCATCCGCGACGGGCTGCCGCAACGGAACACCGTCGAGCAGGCGATCCGCGACGCGCGGCTGCTGACCCGGGTTGCCCGTGCGGCGATCGGGGTGGCGCCATGAGCGGCCACCTCCGCTCGGCGCAGCGGGCGCGGGCGCTCGATCAGCTGTCCTCACCAGCCGGCGTGATCGCCGGCGCCGCCATGGATCACCGCGACTCGCTGCAGGCGGTGCTGGCCAAGCGCGGGCTGGAGCTCGACCGCGAGGGCATCACCGCGCTGAAGGTGCGGGTGGCGGCGGCGCTGGCACCGGCCGCAACGATGGTGCTGCTGGATGCCGAGTACGCGGCTGCTCAGGCGCTCGCCGCCGGGGCCGTGCCCGGCGATACCGGGCTGGCGGTGCCGCTCGAGGGCATGGGCTACGGGGATGTCTCGCGGCTGGAGGTGACCGAGTTCCTCGAGGGGTGGTCGCCGGCCGCCGGCCGCCGGCTGGGCGCGTGCGCGGCGAAGCTCCTGCTGCCCTACCGGGTCGACGTGCCGGGGCAGGCCGCCCGCCAAGAGCAGGTGGTGCGCACGGCGGTTGCGGACTGCCGGGCGGCCGGCCTGGCGTTGATCCTGGAGCCGGTCGTCTATCGGCGGGACGGCGAGGAGCGCGCCGGCGGCGATCGCTTCGCGGAGCTGGTGGTCGCGGGCGCCGAGCGGCTGGCCGCGCTGGAGCCCGACATCCTGAAGCTGCAGTACCCCGGCTCGCTCGACCACTGTGAGGCGCTCGACCGGGCATGCGGGCCGCTGATTCCGTGGGTGCTGCTGGGCGGTGGCGCGGACGCGGCCGTGCTCGAGGGGCAGATCGAGGACGCCTGCCGGGCCGGAGCCAGCGGGTTCATCGTGGGGCGTACCCTGTTCGACGCCGCGCTCGTGGCCGACCCGACCGCCTCGCAGGCCGCCCTCGACGAGCAGTGTCGGCCGCTGCTCGAGCGGCTCGCGCGCATCGCCGAGCAGCTGGCGCGTCCCTGGCGCCGGCGCGTGGGAGCGCTTCCGCAGCCGCCCTACGGCTGGTACGTGTGACCGCCGCCGGCGGTCTCGCGGTCGCCGTTGGGAGCCACCAGCATCTTCATGGCCGCCTCAGTCTGGGCCGTCTCGAGCGCCTCGGCCACCTGCTCCAGCCCGACGCGATGGGTGATCGCGCCGCCGAACGGCAGCCGTCCGCGGTGCCGGGCAAGCAGCGCCAGGCTGGGCCCGTACTGCTCCAGCGTCTCGCCGCCGATGCCCATCACCGTCACGCCGGGGGTGCAGATATGGCGGTTGGGATCGACCGTCACGCCTCCGGTGGCGACGAAGGCGCCCGCCTCGATCACCGTGCCGCCCGGACGCACGAGCTCGAGTGCCTCGACGACGGTGGTCGCAACCCCCGAGCAGTCGACCACCACGTCGGCGCCGAGACCCGCGGTCGCGTCTCTGACGGCCTGGCGGCGATCGTCCGGGCCGGTGGCGGCGGCGTCCAGGCACAGCTCCGCGCCGAAGGCGCGGGCCTGCTCCAGCCGCCCGGCCAGCAGGTCGATTGCCACAAGTCGCCCGGCGCCGAGCAGCTCCGCTTTGGCCAGATGCATCAGGCCGAGCGGTCCCAGACCGAGCACGACCACCGTGTCGCCGGTGCGGAAGCCCCCGCCAATGGCCGTCATCGACCGGGCCGCGTCCAGCCCGTGCGTCACCGCCATCACCTCCGTGAGCGCGGCGATCGGGGAGGGCAGGTCGTCCGGTACCCGGAAGAGCCGTGTGCCGGGCAAGAGGTACATCAGCTGCGACCACCCCCCAAACAGGTGCGGCGGCCGCGCGCTGGTGAGCGAGTTCCCGTAATCCTGGAGGGCCGTGCAGAGGTAGTAGGGATAGCTCTCGCCGAGACAGAAGCGGCAGCGACCACAGGTCAGGTTTGGTGCTGGCACCACCCGGTCGCCGACCGACAGCGTCCGTCCGAGGTGGTCGACCGGTGCGGGCCCCGGGCCGATCGAGTGGATCTCACCGACGTTTTCGTGGCCGCAGATCAGCGGGTAGGGGACGGGCCGCTCGTGGTCGGTGCCGGCGTACTGCAGGGTTTCGCCACGCCAGGTGTGCTTGTCGGTTCCGCAGATGCCGCTGTAGTGCACGCGCAGAACGACCGCGCCCGGGCCGGGATCGGGCTCGGGGAACCGTTCCACCGAGAGGCGCCCAGGTTCGTGCATCACGGCTGCCAGCACGTCGGTCATCGGCCCAGACGATACCGGTGAACGGCCGCGCGGCATTCGCGGTGGTCGGAGCCGGACGGATGGGCCAGGTGCACATCCGCGCGCTGGCCGGCGCGCGGCGCGCGCGGCTGGCCGTCGTCGTGGAGCCACACCCGGCGGCACGCGAACGGGCGGCGGCGTTCGGCGTGCCGGCCCACGCGTCGCTCGAACATGCGCTGGCCGACGTTGCGGTGGACGGCGTCGTCATCACCGCCCCCACCAGCCGACACCGCGAGCTAGTGGAGCGCTGCGCCGCCGCCGGCCGGCC